>JAEZHS010000604.1 GCA_023436825.1 Pseudomonadota bacterium
ATGGAACCGCATGCGGTTCCATCTCATCCCATTCCGCTCTAGCCTCACTCCCAAGAAGACCTTGGGAGGAAACATGAAATTGTTGACGCGTCGCCACGCCGTGGCGCTGGGCATGGCCGCGCCCTTCATCGCAACGCATGCCCGGGCGCAGGCGCCGTGGCCGTCCAAGCCCGTGCGCTTCATCGTGCCTTTCCCGCCCGGCCAGGCGGCCGACATCTTCGCCCGCCTGATGGCCGAGAAGCTGACCGACGTCTGGAAGCAGCAGGTCGTCGTCGAGAACAAGGGCGGCGGCGGTGGGATTCCCGGTGTCGAGGCCGGCAAAGCGGCGGCCCCGGACGGCTACACCTTCCTGATCGCCACGTCGGGCACGTTCGGCGTCAATCCCAGCCTCTATCCCGACCTGCCGTACAAGCCGCTGGTCGACTTCAAGCCGGTCACCAACATCATCCGCGGCCCCCTGGTGATCGTGGCCCATCCCAGCTTCCCTGCCAGCACGGTGGCCGAGCTGATCGAGCTCGCCCGCAAGGAGCCCGGCAAGCACTCCTACGCCTCGGCCGGCCCCGGCACGGCGCAGCATCTCAGCATGGAGTTGTTCAAGCTCCAGACGAAGCTCGACATCGTGCACATCCCCTACAAGGGCTCAGGTCCGGCGATGGCCGACCTGCTGGGCGGCCACGTCAAGCTGATGATGGACAGCACCGCCTCGTCGCTGGGCCCGATCCGCGACGGCCGCATCAAGGCGCTGGGCGTGACGACGGCGCGCCGCGCGCCGCTGCTCGACAACGTGCCGCCGATCGGCGAGACCGTGCCCGGCTACGATTCGGCCGGATGGTCCGGCCTGGTGGCGCCGGCAAAAACGCCGGACGAGATCGTCAACAAGGTGAATGCCGATCTTGTTGCGCTGATGCGCGATCCCGCGGTGCTGCGCCAATTCGAGGAGCGCGCGACCCTGGCCGCGCCGACGACCCCGGCGGGGTTCGCCGACTTCATGGCCAAGGACATGGCGACCTGGGCCGAGGTGGTTAAGGCCACCGGCACGAAACCCGGGACCTAGCGCCGACTATCCCTGGTCGATGAGGCGCTCGGGATGACAGCGGGGTCGGCGGGATTTTGGTTGATGTGAGGCCGACGAGAATGCCAGCACTGCTGGCACCGATGCTCGACCGGGAGCAGTTTTTTTGGCGCTCTACGGTCCGCCAAAAAACAAGAACCGAAGTTGACACTATAAATCACCTGAGTTATATTAACCTCGCGCTCGCCTCCCGGCGGCTCCGCTCTATGCATCGTTCATCCGATACCATCGCCCGGGCGGCAGCCCTGCCAGGTCCAGGTTTCCGTCATCCCGAGCGACGTTCGAAGGGCAGTTCGGTCGGGATGAGTGAAAACGGCCAGCTAAACTAGCGAAATTCAAAAATGCCGAAGATTCAATGGCTTGACCGGAGTTGGGGAGCCTAGCCAAATCCAGCGAAATTCACGCACACCAGTGGTTCGGGCAAGGCACGCCTGCGTTCGAGCGGGGCCGATCCGTCAGAACCACTGTGACGATGCGCTAGAGGAAGCCGATCCATCGGCCGGCAACCAGCACGGCGAGCCAGAGGACGGCCGAGCAGCACGCGACCATGCGGACGCTCGGGTGGACTGTCCCGCCGTCGAGTGCGAGGCGAAAGTGCCGATTGCGGTGCTGCACGGCGATGTTGACGAGGCCCAGCGCGAGCAGCGCCATCTTCCAGAGGAACGCGGTGTTCTCGAGATACTCGCGCGGCTTCACGGAGAAGAGCCACAGCCCGGTGACGATCGCGAGCGCAAGTCCGACCGCCGCGCTGCGCGATAGGAATGGCGCGATTACGGCCAGCGGCACGCCGCGAATGAGTCCGGCCAACCGCAGGTCGAGCGGCAGGATGCCGCCGATCAGCAGGCCGATGCTCGCGATATGCACGGCATTGACGAACAGGTAGCTCGTGCCCGAGCGCTGCAGCAGGACGGCGCCCGGCCAGGCGCCGATCCAGTCGACGACCGTCATCTACGGCGCCACGTTCAGTTCGTCTTGATGCGCTCGGGATAGAGATCGTAGGTCCTGCCGGCGACGGTGAGGCGCACCGCCTTCATCCAGAGCTGGCTCTTGTCCTTGGATCGGTTGCCCAGCACGATGACGGCGTCGCCCGGCTTGGCCGACGCGGCGGTGAAGCCCGCCCGTTCGGTCTGGTTGGGGTTGGCGAGATCGATCAGCCACTGCTTGCCGTCGGCCGCCGTCACCTGCAGCGACGGATGCGGCGGCGCCATCGACACCGATTTGACGGTGCCCGAAAGCTCGCTCTGCTGATCCTCGGCCCAGTTCCAGCCGTGGTGGGCGAGCGCCGGCAGGCTGGTTGCCGCAGCGGCGCCGGCGATGGCAAGCTCGAGGGCGCGGCGGCGGCTCAATCGGATATGCATCAGGTCCTCCCGGGCGGAAGCGGCGCCAATGATCGTCGTGTCCTAAGGCCTTGTCGAGGCGATCGATGCTCTACTGACCGCTTCTGTCGCGCTGCTGCGTCCGCCACTCCGACGGCGGTACGCAACGATGGCCGTGCACACCGGCCTTTCGGATTGCCGCCTCGCGCTCTTCGGGCGCGTATCGATCGCGATACCGCCCGGACGACCATGCCCACCCTGCCGAGACCATCATCGCCTGCAGGTCGTCATCGCCGACAAAGCACTGCGCCACCGGCCGATTGCTGCGGGTGTCGACGTCCACCTGCTTGCAGTTCACCGGACGGCCCGCGATGAACTCCTCGAGCGCCTTCTTGGCGAGCGGTCCAGGATGCCATTGGCCATCGTCGCAGGTCTGCTCCTTGCCGGGCGCGTCGATCGCGAACAGGCGCACGACCTGGGAGCCGAACCGCACGGTATTGCCATCGACGACCTGAAACCGCGGCTTCGAAATCGGCCTGACCTTCGTGTCGTCATCCGTCTGGGCGACGGCGGCCAACGGCAAAAGGCAGGCAAGTAAAATTAGGCGCCACATGGATGTGCTATTTTGCACGCCCCGGCTTGGCGAGGAAGGACTTGCCGATGGCGCGTTTCGACACGATGTCGTTGAGCATCGGCGCGTCGAAGGTTAGAGGAAGCGCTGCCCCCCGAAGCTTCTAGGTAATGCAAGGATGGCTGACGCATATTCCGACGGACCACCGCGACCGCCGACTTTCGTGCAGATTCGCCCGCCGGCGGCGCCCGCCAGCGCGCGTCGCAAGCTCGGCATCCTGGGCCTCGGTCTTGCGCTCGTAGTGGCTGTCGGCTGGGCCGCCTACCGAGTGGCCGACCAGCCGGCTGCAACTGCAACTGCGGTGACGCAGGCGGCTCCGGCCGTTACCGCCGCTCCGGCTCCGCAACAGGCGCCCGTGGACCTGTACGCCGAACTGGCCCGGCAAGCCGTCGATGCCGCCGTTTCCGAGCCGCCGTGGAGTCGAGAGTCGCTGATGGACCGGGTGTCGCCGTTCGATCCGTCCGTTACCGCTCGCGCGCCGTCCGATGCGCCGCCGGCCGATAGCGGCAATGCGACGGAGGCCGGATCATTCGAGATAGCGGTGCAGCTCGGCAAGGGAGAGACGATCGGAAGTGCATTGAAGAAGCGCGGCATCTCGGCAGACACGATCGCCGATGTCATTTCTGCGCTGGCGCCTCATGTGAAGCTCAAGCGGCTGCCGGTCGGCCTGGACATGACGGTACAGATCCGACCGCCGGCCGAGGAGGGCACCCAGCCGATCCTGCAGGCGCTCACACTCCATCCCGAGGGTCGCCGGGAGATCAAGGTCGAGCGGAATGGCGCGGGCAACTACGCCGTGGAACGGCAGTAGCGACAGCCAGGTCTCACAGCTCCTTCTCGGCGAGCTCGCGGAACTCGTCAGGAACGGAGCGGAAAGGCCCGAACACCACCGAGCCGTAGGCGATCGAGGCCCAGCCGAAGCGGTCGCGGATGCGATCCACCGCGCGATCGGCCGAATGACGCGCCAGCCCCCGCCGCGTGCCGGCGCGGCGTTCCTCGTGTCTCGCGCCGAGTGAGAATTCCAGTTGCAGCCTGGGGTGCTTTTCCAGGTGCGACACCGAGATCGCGACCAGCGAGATGTGCCTCTCCTGCGGATGGTCCGCCAGCGCTGCGCGCACCAGTTCCTCGGCGATCTCGGTCAGGCTCGCCGTCGCCGCGATCGGCGCATCGAGCGTCAGCGAGCGCGTCACGCTGCGCAGGTCAGCGAAGCGCACGCGTACCGTCACGGTCCGGCCAGCCAGCGACTTGGCGCGCAGCCGCGTGCCGATGCGGTCGGCGAGATGGGCGAGTGCAGGCCGATAGACGTGCGCGGCGGCGGGCTTGCGGCCCAATGCCGACTGAGCGCCCGCCGACTGCGCGCGATGGTGCGTCCTGATCTCGCGCGGATCGCGATTCCACGCCAGCGCCAGAAGCTTCTCGCCCGCCGCCGGGCCCAGCAGGCGATCGAGGGCGTGCGGCGAGGTGTTGGCCAGCTGGCCGATCGTCAGCACACCGCGTTCGGCCAGGCGCTGCCGCGTGACCGGGCCCACGCCCCACATCAACTCGACCGGCAGGCCGTGCAGGAAGGCCAGCTCCTTCTCGGGATCGACGACGACCAGGCCGTCGGGCTTGGCGACCTGCGAGGCGATCTTGGCCAGATGCTTGGTGCGCGCCACGCCGACCGAGATCGGCAGGCCAAGCTCGCTCTTCACGCGATGCCGGATCTTTTGGGCGATCTCGGCCGGCGAGCCGAAGAGATGTGTGCAGCCCACGACGTCGGCGAAGGCCTCGTCGATCGAGATGCGCTCGACCAATGGCGTGAAGTCGTCCAGGACCTTCATCGCCGCATCGCCCAGCCGCTGGTACTCCTTGAAGCGACCGCCGACGAAAATCAGGTGCGGACAGAGCTCGCGCGCCCGGCGGCCGGGCATGCCGCCTTTCACCCCGAATGCTTTCGCCTCGTAGGAGGCGGCCAGCACCACGCCGCCGCCAACCGCGATCGGCTTGCCGCGCAGGGATGGATCGATGAGCTGCTCGACCGAGGCATAGAAGGCGTCCAGGTCGGCATGGAGGATCGTGGCGGCCGGCATCGGAAGGGCCTCCCTTGCATGAGAACATAAAGGGAACAATGGGCCTTCCGTCAAGTGATGTCTGGCGGCTATCGGGGTCGGAATCCATTTCACTGTCGGTAATGGACTCGGTCTGACGCGACGCTCGAGCGAAGCACGATGTCTAGGTTCCCGCCAAACAGGAGCATTGGAGGAACATGAGACGGCTGACCTGCACCGCGATCGCATTGCTTGCGCTTGCCCATCCGGCGATGGCCCAGATCTCCGGCGACGTCGTGAAGATCGGCGTTCTCACGGACATGTCCGGCCCGTTCAGCGACCAGACCGGCCGCGGCTCGGTGGCCGGCGCCGAGCTCGCCATCGAGGACTTCAAGGGCACCGTCGCCGGCGCCAAGATCGAGCTCGTCGTTGCCGATCACCAGAACAAGGCCGATGTCGGCGCAACGATCGCGCGCCGCTGGTACGACACCGAGGGCGTCGACGTTGTCGTCGACCTTGCGAGCTCGGCCGTTGCGCTCGCCGTCCAGGACATCACGCGCGAGCACAACAAGGTCGCGCTGTTTTCCGGTCCGGGCACGGCCGACCTCACCGGCAAGGCCTGCTCGCCCAACGGCATCCACTGGACCTACGACACCTTCGCCACCGCGACGGCGACCGCTACGGCGCTGATGGACCAGGGCCTCGACACCTGGTTCTTCATCGCCGTCGACTATGCCTTCGGCAAGTCGGCCGAGGCCGACGCCACCGCCGTGATCACGGCACGCGGCGGCAAGGTACTGGGCAGCGTCAAGCATCCCAGCAACACGGCCGACTATTCGTCCTACCTGCTGCAGGCCCAGGCTTCGGGTGCCAAGGTCATCGCCGTCGCCAATTCGGGCCGCGACTTCGTGCAGGTCATGAAGCAGGCCAAGGAATTCGGCATCCTGGCCAGCGGCACGAAGATCGCGGCACTGGCCGTGGCCCTGTCGGACATCAAGGCGATCGGCCTCGATACCGTCCAGGGCATGCTGCACACCGAAGCGTTCTACTGGGACTTCAGCGATGAGAGCCGCGCCTTCGCCAAACGCTTTGTCGAGAAGCGCAAGGTGCCGCCGGCGCAGGCCCAGGCCGGCTCGTACTCGGCGGTCCTGAACTACCTGCGCGCCATCGAAGCGACCAAGACGGACGATTCGACCAAGGTCCTCGCGCAGATGAAGTCGGGGCCCTTCAAAGATGCCTTCACGCCGAACGGATACGTCCGCGCCGACGGCCGCATGGTGCACGACATGTATCTCATGCGGTCGCGCAAACCTTCCGAACCCAAGGGCGACTGGGACCTCTACGACATCGCCAAGATCATCCCGGGCGACCAGGCGTTCCGCCCGATGGACAAGGGCGGCTGCCCGCTGGTGTCCAAGCGCTGATCGCGCCATGCTGCGGGACGACCTCATGACCTTTCGAAGCGTGGGAGAGAGCCGCTCTCCCGCGCCGGGTCTCGAGTCCGCCTCTTTACAAGCCTGCGTCTTAGGCATGCCCGCGAAGCGCAAGGACAAGGACGTCCTCTACCACAACCAGTCCGTCGACCGGCTGTTCGCCATCATGGAGGTGCTGGGCCGCTCGCCCTATCACGTGAGGCTGGCCGACATCGCGCGCCGCTGCGGCCTCGCGCCGCCGACGGCCTATCGCATGCTGTCGGTGATGGTCCGCCTCGGTTACGTCAGCAAGGACAGCGCGACTGGCCGCTATGCGCTCGGCACCCGCCTGTATCGCCTCGCGCATCGCGAGACCTATCTGCGCAGCCTCGTGCGTCTCGCCCAACCGCGCCTTCAGGCCCTCGCGGGCAATATCGGCGAGACCGCGCACATCGCCGCCTTCGACGGCGTTCAGGTCGTGATCCGCGGCCGCATCCCCGCGGGCAGCACCGCGCGCGTGCCGACCCGCGTGGGCATGCGCCTGGACACCCATGCCAGCGCGCTCGGCAAGGCCATGCTGGCGACGCGGCAGGCGGCGGAGATCGCCGACCTCTTCCTCGACCAGCCGCTCAGCCGTCATACGGCGAGCACGCTGGTAACCGTCGACCGCCTGACACGTGAGCTGGTCGAAGCACGCCGCCGCGGCTTCGCCGTCAGCCGCGGCGAGAGATTCGAGCGTATCTGGTGCGTTGCAGCGCCGATCCTGAACTCCCTCGGGTTGGGAAACATCGCGATCTCCGTCTGCATCCCGCCGACACGCACGACGGCGCGCGACGTCGAGCGCATCGGCCGGCTGGTGCGGGCGACCGCGACCGAGATCCAGGACGCTTCCCTCGGCAACGCCAAGCTGGCGAACCGGATGGGCTGACGGCAATCAGTGCAGGTGTGAAGAAGGAACATCATGTCCAGTTTCGTGAAGAAGAGCATCGACATCGATACGGCCGCGAAGGCCGTGCAGGCCGCCGCCGCCCAGGCGGCCGAGATGAAGCTGCGCATGTCGATCGCCATCTGCGACGAGGCCGGGACGCTGAAGCAGTTCCATCGCATGGACGGCGCTTCGACCCTGTCGGCGTCGATTGCCCAGGACAAGGCCTACACCAGCGCCGTCACCGGCATGGCGACCCATGCCTGGTTCGAGTTCATCAAGAACGATCCGCCGCTGCTGCACGGCATCGTGCACACGCCGCGCCTGACCGTGTTCGGCGGCGGCTTCCCGATCCGCGAGGACGGCGTCGTCGTCGGCAGCATCGGCATCAGCGGCGGCCACTACACGCAGGACATGGAATGCGCGAAGAAGGCGCTCGCCGCCATCGGTGCGCCGATCCCATGAGCGCCGGATCCACGTCGACCCCGGCGCAGGACCTTCGTCGCTTGCTGGCAGGGGACAAGCTGATTATTGCGCCCGGCGCCTACGACTGCATTACCGCCCGCACGATCGAGATGGCGGGCTTCGCTGCCTGCTACATGACAGGCTCGGGCACCGCCGCGTCGCTGGGCTATCCCGATTACGGGCTGGTGACGATGTCGGAGATGGCGGCCAACGCCGCCCGCATCGCCGGCGCGATCAAGCTGCCGTTGATCGCAGACGCCGATACCGGCTTCGGCAACGAGCTGAACGTCACGCGCACCGTGCGCGCCTACGAATCAGCGGGCGTCGCCGCCCTGCATATCGAGGACCAGGACTTCCCGAAGAAGTGCGGGCACCTCGCCGACAAGCGCGTCATCTCCCTTGACGACTATCTGCCGAAGATCCGGGCCGCCTC
>JAEZHS010000678.1 GCA_023436825.1 Pseudomonadota bacterium
CAGCGCCGCCACCTGCGGTGGTCGTGCGTCGTACCTCCTCGAGCTGCCGCAAGGCACGCCGAAAAAAATCGAGGTCGAGCTCCTGCTCCCCGATCTTACGCTGCTGCTCGGCGACCTGCCGGCGCAACGCAGCGGCCTCGTTGCCGCCGTCCTGCCAGGCCCGCGCCCGCGCCGTCAGGGCCTCCTGCTTGCGCGGCCGGCCAACTCGCCGCACCGCCTCGGCGCCACCCCGCTGGTACTGGCGCGTCCACTCATAAAGTCGATTGCGGTTCACCCCGATCGATCGGGCAACCGTCGAAACCGCTTCCCCGCTGGCCACACGGCCAACCGCTGCCCGTTCTCCGCCTCCGACAGATATCGATACTTCCTTGTCATGCAGTCCCTCTCTTACGAGAAACTGCCCGCATTTTCCCTGTCTCACTTTTGGGGGCCGCTACAACGGCAGTGCATGCACCGACCGGCGGCTTCTCCGTCTGGCGCTGACCGGGAGCCCAGCGCCGCCACGCTCGTCTCGTGGCGTCTCGCTCGACTTCCCGGCGCCGTCTCCCTTTTTGCTGCCGTCCCACCAGGCTATAAGAGCGCGTGCCCCGGACAGAACAGCGCCCGATCAATCTGCGAATCGTCATCGAGCGGCCGGTCATCGGCGTGCTGCATAGCCTTCAGGCAAAGGACGAATCGCCGCTCGATCCGAAAAGTTCGCGCAAGGGCGATTCGCTCGTCTTCGATTTTCAGGTCCGCGTCGGCGCGGGCCCCAAGTTCTTCGGCGACCAGGTGCGTCGCGAGGGTCCGGTGCGGCGCTTCGTGTATGTACGTGTCGGCCAGTATGCGGGCGACGCGTCCTCACCGTGGTCTCGCCGGATGAAGATCGACATCCACGACATCGGGAAAGACCTGCTGGATCGTGCAGCCGACGGCGGCGGCGTCATCGAAACGACAGTCAGCGGCACCGACAAGGACGGCACTCCCGCGTGCGCCACTGTACGGCCGACACGGCGGCGCATCGTCGAGCGCTGAGGTCGGATCGTTCAAACCTTGTCGGCGGACGCGCGGTAGATCTCGTCGATCGAAGCGGTCGTCGCTGCTTCCTGCTGCTACCGAAGAAGCGCTGTGGTACGCTTATCGAGGCGTGAAAGGAACCGCGGATACCGTCTTTCCTGGTTCATTCACCGCGGCCTGCAACCAGTTGCCCGATAACCATCGGCGGAGGGTGTCATGTACGCCGCAATTCGTCAGGCGAAGGCAAAGGCCGGTATGGCCGATCAGCTAGCCAGCCGGATCAAGGAAGTAATTCCGATCATCAGTAGCGTCCAGGGTTTCATGGGATACTACGTGATCTACGCATCGGACGACACGGTGACTGCGATCAGCGTCTTCAACAACGTCGCCAGCGCCGACGAATCGAACAGGCTGGCGCTGGCTTGGATAGAGGAGAATCTTGGACCGCTGCTCGTCGGGCCTGCCACCGCGACGGCCGGACCGGTGATCGTCCATTCCTTGCCCTAGTCTTAGTGCGTCAAACCTTGACGGCGGACGCGCGGTAGATCTCGTCGATCGACGCGGCCAGCGCGGCGTCGAACCCGGCGTCGTTCATCGGCCGTGTGAGGCCTTCGGTCAGGGCGCGCGAGAAGCTCGCGATCATGCCGTGATTGGCGGCCAGGCGGCGGCAGGCATCGGCGCGCGTGTAGCCGCCGGACAGCGCCACGACGCGCGCGACGCCGGCATGCTCGATCAGCGGCCTGTAGAAGTCGGGGGCCTCGGGCAGGGTGAGCTTGAGCATCACCTGCTTGCCCTTCGGCAGGGCATCGAGCCGGCCGACCAGCGCGTCGCGGAGAAGAGCCTCGCACGCGGCCTTGTCAGGGCTCTTGATCGAAATCTCCGGCTCGATGATGGGCATCAGCCCGTGCGCCGAGATCCGGTCGGCAATCTCGAACTGCTGGGTGACGATCGCCGCAATGCCCGGCTTCGAGGCGTGGGCGATCACCGAGCGCATCTTGGTGCCGAAGACGTCGAGGCCGACGGCGCGCTCGAGCAGGGCATCGAGGCCGGGGATCGGCTTCATCAGGGAGACGCCGTCCTTCTCCGTCTCGAGCCCCTTGTCGACCTTGAGGAACGGCACGACGCCGCGCTCCTGCCACAGGAAGGCCGGTACCGGCTTGCCCCTGGCTTCCCCGTCCATGGTGTGCTCGAACAGGATGGCGGCGATCACCGCGGCGCTGGTGAAGGCCGGCGATGTCATGATGCGCACGCGCATCTCGTGCATCAGCCTGAACATCTCGGCCTCGTCGCCGTGCCAGGCGCTGTCCGGGATGCCGTAGGCGCGCAGCGCGCCCGGCGTCGAGCCGCCGCTCTGGTCGAGCGCAGCGATGAAGCCCGGCTTGGCGGACATCTGCTTGTACATCGCGTCATTGGCCATGATCATCCTCCCGCGTACCGGCTTGAGTTCCTCGACCGGCAAGGATAGGGCCGAGCAAATATAGTCCCGTTCGACCTTGTACGGGAACGTTGTTCCCAATTTCAGAAGGGCCGTTGATCGATGACCGCCATGTCCACGCCGGATGCCCAACCATTCTACCATGGCACGAAGGCGGATCTGAAAGTGGGCGATCTGATCGGCCCTGGGTTCGCCTCCAACTATGGCAAGAGGACGAGGGCGTCGTTTGTCTATCTGACTGCCACCCTGGACGCGGCCACCTGGGGCGCCGAGCTGGCGTCAGGTGAGGGGAGGGGCAGGATTTACATCGTTGAGCCCACCGGTCCGGTCGAGGACGATCCCAACCTGACGGATAAGAAGTTTCCCGGCAATCCGACGAAGTCATACCGTACCCGTGATCCGCTCAGGATCGTCGGCGAAATCACCGATTGGCAGGGACACTCGCCCGAGCAGTTGCAGGCCATGAAAGAGCGCTTGGCGCATCTCGAACGACTTGGCGTCGAAGCCATCGAGGACTGAGCCCGACGGCCACTTGGCAGGCGCGAGCGGCGGCTGTGGCGCGATGCTATGCTGGGCCGAACCGAAGAACCGGGGGGACACACATGAAGGATCTTGCGGGAAAGACGGCGTTCGTGACGGGCGCTGCCTCAGGTATCGGGTTCGGGATTGCCTCCGCCCTGGCCCAGGCCGGGGTGAAGGTCATGCTTTGCGACATCGAGGAGGCGGCTCTGGCGGCGGCGCTCGAGAAGCTGAGGTCGACCAACGCCGACATCGACGGCGTGCGAGCCGACGTCTCGCTCAAAGGCGAGCTCGCGGCGGCGGCCGAGGCCACTCTCGCGCGCTACGGCAAGGTCCACATCCTGGTCAACAATGCCGGCGTCGGCGGCGGCGGGCCCTACGGCATGTGGAGCGATGCCGCGTGGGACTGGACGCTGGGCGTGAACCTGCGGGCCGTCGTATGGGGCATCGAGATCTTCGGCCCGTTGATCGAGCGGCACGGCGAGGGCGGGCACATCGTCTCGACCGCCTCGATCGCCGGCTTGGTCTCCAGCGGCAGCGTCGCCTACAACGTCTCCAAGTACGGCGTGGTCGCGCTGTCGGAGGGACTGCGGCCAGAACTGGCGCCGCGCGGCATCGGTGTCTCGGTGCTGTGCCCCGGGTTCATCCGCACCCAGATCGTCGATTCGGGTCGCAACCTGCCGGAGCGCTTCGCCGGCAAGGTTGTCCGGCCGCCGGCCGCTGGCCCCGTCGCCGAGCGCATCAAATCCATCCGCGACCGCGTCGCCCAGGGCATCGATCCGCTCTATGTCGGCGAGCTGGTCCGCGAAGGCATCGAGAACGACTGGCCCTACATCTTCACCGACAACGAGCTCGAGCCGTACATCGAAGCACGCTTCGCCGCAATCAAGGAGGGCTTCGACCGGATTCGCGGACGTATCCCGAGGCATTGAGACGTCGAACGCCCTAGTGGCTCCGCACAGTGATTATGCCTGTTTGGTTGAAGCGGATGCCAGCATTGCTGGCATCGGTGCCCAGTTCCACGAGGATGGCGCCTCGCCTTCCGGGTCCTCTACGGTGCGAAAAAACTCACTGCAAATTTCTGCCTACACCACAGTTGTTGACAGGATAGAGCACTTCAGTTATCTTTGGTCTCGCCGCCGCCTCACGGAGGCGTCCGTTCTTTGCATTGTTTATCCGACACCTTGGGCGCGCCCGGCGGCGTCGCCGCCATGCCACGTCGCGCGCGCCATCGGCCTGATCGTCGGGCTCCGAAGGCAAAACCGTCAGCCCAAGGGGCGCAGTCCGGCGCGCGCGGGCGCGCAGCACCCTGATGTCATCACCACTGTGCAGAGCTACTAGAGGGGATTGGGTCCCAGCACTTCCCAGCCGGACTCCTCCAGCCGCTTCTTGAGCTCGCCGTCGGGAGGCCGGTCGAGCATCCCCTCGACGAAGCGGCCGGCGCCGGCCGGGGTATAGAGGAACACGACTCGGCCCGGTTGGCTGCTGCTGTTCTTCCAGGCGTGCGGCACGTTGCGCGGCAGGAAGGCGCAGGTGCCTGGCCCGCCGGTCGTGACCTCCTCGCCGATCTTGAACGTGAACTCTCCCTCGAACACCCAGGCGATCTCGTCGCTGTCACGATGGAGATGGAGCCAGCTGTTCTTGGAGCCGGCCGGCACCGTCTGCTCGAACAGGGTCACGCTCTCGCCGGTCTCGCGGCCGAACAGCTTCATGGACATGCCCTGGCCCGACGCTTCCTCGAGATGCTTGCCGCCGCCCGGCGGCACGACGACACCCTTGCTCATGGTCATGGGGCCTCCTCGATGCGGACGGCACGAGGGTAGGCCCGCTACCGGGCAGCCACAACCACGATCCCGCAGTTCGGGCAGAAGCGGCGGAGGATTTCGCTGCGAAAGCCGCCGAATTCCTCGCCGCCCAGGCTTGCCACCCTCTCAAGCTCTCGCGGCTCGATTCGACAAATCGTCAACCGCTTCGTCACAGAGATGCGCGGCATCAACCGGACTCAACCCCAGAGCCGCTTGCTCGCGATCGCCGCGCCATCGCGCATCGCTTCGAGCTTGGCCCAGACCACGTCCTCCGAGACCTGCGTGTCGCCGACGATGGTGCCGAAGCCGCAATCGGTCCCGGCCATGACGCGCTCGCGGTCGCCGACGGCGCGCACGGCGCGCTCCAGCCGCTCGGCGATCACCTGCGGGTGCTCGACGTAGTTGTGCGTCGATTCGACGACGCCGCAGACCAGGGTCATGCGATCGGGCAGCTTCTGGGTGCGGAAGGCGTCGACCTCGTGGCTGTGACGCGCATTGGCGAAGGGCAGGCAGAGCGCGCCGGCCTTCACCTGGAAGCAGACCGGCAGCACGTCGGGCGCCGGTACGTCGTTCACGTGCGGGCTGTCGCGGTTGCCCCAGCAGGCGTGGAAGCGCACGCGCTCGGCCGGGATGCCGGCCAGCGCCTCGTTCAGCGCGGCGACATGCATCTCCATCGCCTCGATGAACTTCGGCAGCGGCTCGTCCTGGAAGTAGCCGGCGCGCTCGATGCCGATGTCGGGCGAGTCGATCTGCAGCACATGCCCCTGCGCGACGATGAACTCGTATTCCTGTCTGAGTTCGCGGGCGAGGGCGAAGACGTAGGCCTCGTGGCTGTCGTAGTGCTGGTTCTGCAGCGAGCAGGCGGCGAAGCCGGGCGAGACGGCGGTGACGAAGGTTTCCGTGAAGCGCTTCGTCTGGCGCCCCAGCGCGCGGGCGAAGGCGTCGAGTTCGGCCTTCGCACCGTCCAGGTTCTCGTAGCGCACCGGGCCGATCGCGGCCGGGAAGCCGTAGACGTTGAGCCGGCGCACGCCGCGCGCCTGGTAGCTCTGCCACCACTTGGGAAAGTGCTGCATGTCGAGGATCGGCCGGCGCTTCGACTGGCCGCCGAAGCCCGACATGCGCCCGGTGATGTAGCCGAAGAAGGTCGAGCGCGGCATCTCGCCGTCGTTGCCGACATCGATGCCGCAGTCGAGCTGGCGGCGCACGATCAGGTGCATCGCCTCGTCGGTCAGCGCCGGGATTCGCGTGGCGTCAACAGGCTTGCCCTCGGCCTGGGCGACCAGCAGGTCGGCCAGCATGTCCGGCCGCGGCAGGCTGCCCATGTGGGTGGTCAGGATGCGATCCGTGCTGCGTTTCATGCCGTCAACCAGGATCCAGATTAGCAATGCCCGACACCCTTCGCGAGTCGCGTTCGAGCCGCCGGATCATCGCGCTCGCCGTTTCGAGTGCGACTTGCGATCGGGCTGCCGCGCCGCCCGGGCCTTAGGGCGTACGAGCTTTTCGAACTGCTCTTTGGTGCGCTGTTCTCCAGAGGCCGTCGTTGCCCGCAGGAAGCGTGTGACGACATTGGCGAACACTTCCACGCGGCGCGGCGGATGGGCATTGGCATGGATCACCCAGACGCCCAGCTTGCCGCCGCCCGCCGGAAGGCTCTCGTAGTCCGACAGCAGTTGGACGAGCAGCCCCGCGCGAATGTCGGCCGTGGGCAGCGGCCCGCCCAAATGAGCGATCCCCAGTCCCTCGATCGCCATCGTGCGAAGCAGCAGCCAGCTGTTCGTCTGCACGTACGCGTCGGGCTTGAACTCGGTCACGACGCCGGCCTTCGAGCGCAGTCGCCATACCGATTCGACCAGGGAACCGTGGACGAGGCATCGGTGGTGATCGAGATCGGCCGGCGTTCGCACCGCGGCATGGCTCTTGATGTAGGAAGGAGAGGCGCAGACGAAGCGGCGGTAGTCATAGGCGCGTCGGCCGACCAGATCGGCCCTGGGCGACATGCCGGCATGGATGGCGAGATCGCAAGGGCCATCGAGCTCTCCCGGCGGGTAGTCGCTCGTGAGCACATCGATGGTGATCTCGGGAAAGTCGCGCGAGAACTGCCTCAGTATGTCCGGCAGGTAGGAGGAGGCGACCCAGGCATCCATTGCCACCCGCACGCGGCCGCGCGGTACCGACTGCAACGCCCCGAGCATTTCCCGCAGTCTGGTCTCCCGCTGCAGCGACTCTTCGGCCCACCGCAGATACACCCGGCCGGCCTCGGTCAAGGCAAGCGAGCGGGTCGAGCGGCTGACCAGGGTGACTCCGAGGTCCGCCTCGGCGCGGGCGAGATGACGGCTGGCTATCGACGGCGACATTTTGCGACGGCGGGCGGCAGCCGCCAGGCTGCCCGTCGCGGCGATGTCGGCGAACAACGCCGGAAAGTCGGATGACATGGCGCTCGGCTTTCATTCGTTCGTTTTCAGCACGACTGTCGTGTAGTTCTCGTTCTTTCGCAAGGACCCCGGCTGCGCCTAATCAGGCGAAACAACGCCGCCGGCCCGCGAGGAGGCGGCTTAGCGGGACGAACGCAAAGGACACCGTCATGCCAACCACGGACAAAGTGTTTCTCGCGTCCGCCGACGGCCACGTCGGCGCGCCGACCGAGGATTACAAGCAGTATCTCGAGAAGAGGCATTTCCAGCCGTTCGAGGACTATCTCGCCCGGCACCAATGGCTATGGTCGCCGGCGCACAAGGAGACCATGCTGTCGCCGAACCTGCACGACAGGATGCGCACGGTCGATACGTACGACAACAACCGCGGGTCGCCGATCGTCTGGGACGCCTCGTATCGCCTGAAGGAGTACGACCGCGAAGGCATACTCGCGGAAGTTCTCGTGCCCGACGACCAGAACAGCAACGACCCGCCGTTCGGATCGGGACTGGCCACCGGCGCCGTCGCCGGCAGCAGCGACGAGCACTATCCCCCGGAGTGGCAGCGCATCGGCGCGCGCGCCTACAACCGATGGCTCGCCGACTTCTGCTCCGCCGACCGTTCGCGGTTGCTCGGTCTTACCATCCTGGGCTCGCTCGACGACATCGACTGGTGCGTGGCGGAGATAAAGCGCGCCTACGAGTCCGGACTGACGACGGGCGTGCTGCTGCCGCTCGAATACTATCTGCCGCTCTATCATCACCCGCGGTACGACCCGCTCTGGGAAGTGCTGCAGGAGCTCGACCTCAGTGTCGTGTGCCACATCTCCAAGGGCGGACCGCAGTGGGTCGGCAACGATCCCTGGGTCATCTCGCGGGTCTGGGCGATCGAGGCGCGCTGGTTTGCGCAACGCCCGCTGTGGTGCCTGATCGTCGGCGGTGTGCTCGAGCGCTTCCCGCGCCTGCGGCTGGTGTTCACCGAGTTCGGTACCCAGTGGGTGCCGCAGACGCTCGAGCTGCTCGACCGCTACACGATCACGGACAAGTCGGTGATGGCCGACTCGACCTGCAAGTACCCGCTGACGATGACGCCGAGCGAGTATTTCAGGCGCCAGTGCTACGTCGCCTATTCCGGGCTGGTCAGCCGCCAGGACCTCGAAGGCGAGCGGTTCAGCTCGGTGCCCAACGTTGTCTGGGGGGCCGATATCGGCCACGGCGAGGGCACCTGGCCGTCCGGGCTCGATCAATTGCGCACGCTGGTCCAGGGCCTGCCCGAGAAGCCGATGCGCAAATATCTCGGCGAGGATCTGCATCGTGCCTTCCCGGTCGTGGGCCGCGACTACGGCGCCCTTCTTCAGCGCATCGCTCCCAGCGCCGGCCGGCTCGGCCTCGTCGCCTGAACGAGGGAAGAGGAGGCGATCATGACGCAGGCGATTGCGCCCGGCCCGGTGGTGCTCGGTGATCCCGGCACCTTGCTGTTCGAGAACGAAAGGATTCGCGTCTGGGAACTCGTCATGAAGCCCGGCGAGATCTGCAATTGGCATGTCCATGAGTACGACCATCTGCTGATCGTCATGGAGGGTGCTTCGATCGAGGCCTGGCGGGCTGACGGCAGCACCGCCACGCTCGATATTCCGGACAACCAGGTCCTCTATATCCCGCGTACCGAACAGCCCGAGATCGCCCGCAATGCCTCGACGTCGAAAACGCTCCGCGAGTTGATCATCGACCTGAAGGACGATCATGCCGAGCCGACGGCGCGTGCGCTGTTGCGGTTCTTCCAGCCCGGCACGGCGACCACGTCGCGCCCGCTTCCCGGGAGTCCGTCATGAAGATCACCAGCGTCGAGGTCGGCACCTACATGATGCCGCGTCACGTGCCGCGTGGATATGAGGGGCGTCGCTGGGAAGTCCTGCCCACTGTCGTCGCCCATTTGCGCACCGCCACCGGCATCGAAGGCATCGGTCACACGATCACGCTCAATCACGAGTTCCCCCGGTCCCTCGCGACGATGGTCGGCGAGATCGGCGAGCTCATGATCGGACAGGATCCGCGCCGAACCGAGCAGGCCCTGTCGAAAGTCATCTACCCCGCGAACTGGGTCGGGCCGGGCGGCCTGCTCAATATCGCCGCCTGTGCGATCGACATCGCACTGTGGGACATCGTCGGAAAGGACCTCGGCCAGCCCTTGTGGCGCCTCCTTGGCGGCGCCAATGACCGGATTCGCGTGTACGACAGCGGCAGCCTGATCGGCGTAGACGTCGAGACGCTGCAGCGCGGCGCGGAGAGCGCGTTGAAGGCCGGCTATCGGGCGATGAAGATGCGCCCCGGCGGGGATCGCCATGGCCGGGTCAAGGATACCGTCGCCCGGGTGCGTGCGATCCGCGACGTCATCGGCTACGACGTCGACCTTCTTTACGACGTCAACCAGACCTGGACGCCGTCGCGCGCCATCCGCGCGGGTCGCGCGCTCGAGGAGTTCGAGCTGTTCTGGATCGAGGATCCTACCCTGATGCACGACGTTGCGGGGCAGGCCGCGGTTGCCCGTGCGCTCGACGTGCCGATCTGCTCGGGCGAGTACCATTACGACATGCCGGCGCTGCTCAAGCTCCTGGAGGCGCGGGCCGTCGACTACCTCATGGTCGACATGATGCGCATGGGCGGCATCACCCAGTTCCGGAAGGTCGCCGCCATGGCCGAGGCCTTCGGCGTGCCGGTCGCCAGCCATCTGATCCCCGAGGTGTTCTGTCACTGCATTGCCGCCATCCCCAACGGGCTGATCGTCGAGGGCATGCCCTGGACCCAGGGCCTGTTCCGCGGGCTGCCCGAGCTGGCCGACGGCAAGCTGGTCCTGACCGAGCGCCCGGGCCACGGGCTCGAGCTCGATCCCGACGCCGTCAAGAAGCACCGCGTGGGCTAGGTCGCCGTGCGCTACGTCATCTACGGTACCGGAGCGATCGGTGGCATCGTCGGTGCGCGGCTGCAGGCGGCGGGGCAGCAAGTCGTCTTCATTGCCCGCGGCCGCACCCTGGATGCGTTGCGGCGCGACGGTCTTACGCTGCGGACGGCGGTTGATCGCCGGACCTTCAAGGTCGACTGCGTCGCTACTCCCGCGGAAGCCGACATTTCGGCCGACGATGCCATCATCCTGGCAACGAAGAGCCAGGATACGGTTGGCGCCCTCGGCGATCTCGCGGCGTGTGCCCCGGCCCGGGTGCCGGTGTTCTGCGCGCAGAATGGCGTCGCCAACGAACGCCTGGCATTGCGCTACTTCGGCAACGTCTACGGCATGTTCGTCTACATCTTCGGCCTTCACCTCGAGCCCGGTGTCGTGCAGTGCTACACCAGCCCGAGCTACGGCGTGCTGGATTTCGGTCGCTTTCCGGGCGGCGCCGATGAGATCGGCCAGCGCACGATGGCGCATCTCGCGGCCGCCGGATTCGACACCCTCGGCCGCAGTGACATCATGAGGTGGAAGTACGGTAAGCTGCTGGCCAACCTGGCCAACGTGCTGCATGCCGCATGCGGCCCGAACGCGGCATTCAACGACATCCTCGATCAGGCGCGCAGCGAGGGCGAGGCATGCCTTCGCGCGGCCGGCATCGCCTATGCCGGCGCCGACGAGCGCGCGCAGCGCATCGCGGCAATCCAGCCGCTCAAGACGATCGACGGCGCGCCATTCCCCGGCGGGTCGTCCTGGCAGAGCCTTGCGCGGGGGACAGGCAGCATCGAGACCGATTTCCTGAACGGCGAGATCGCGCTGCTCGGCCGCCTTCATGGCGTGCCGACGCCGGTGAACGAGATGCTGCAGGCCCTCAGCCGGAGCTTGCTGCAGGAGAAGAAGCGCCCGGCTTCGTTTTCGCCGGACAATGTTCGTTCGCTGCTGGCGCGGGGCGTTCAGGCCGCGGCTGCGGCCTGACAGCAACCAGGAGAGACGCAATGCCTACCCATGGCCATGTCGTGCGGTTCCGCGCCAAGCCCGGCAAGCGCGACGAAGTGATCAAGGTCCTCGCGCCGATGTTCGAGGAAGTGAAGAAGGAACCCGGCACGCTGCTCTATCTCATGCACGTCTCGCAGACCGAGCCGGACGCCGTCTGGTTCTACGAGCGTTACGTCGACGAGGCGGCATTCGAGGTCCATCGCACCAGCGCCACCCATGACGCAGTCCTGGAGGCGTTGAAGCCGCTGGTCGCCTGGCCGCCGGAGATTCATTGGCTGGACCTGCTGGACAGCAAGGGCCTGCCGAAACCTTAGAGCCTTTGGCGCCGGCGGTAGCCGCGCTGCGCAAGGGCAACCGTTCAACTGGGAGGAGGGTGACAATGACAAAGGCAACTGGGACAAAAGCAATTGGAAGGCGTGCGTTCGGGGTTGGGTCTGTCCTGGCCGCATCCATGATCGGCAGCCGCGTGCGTGCGGCATCGCCGGGCGTCAAGATCGGCCTCCTTTCGGATTTCTCCGGGGTCTATGCCGATTCGAGCGGCAGGGGCTCCCTCGATGCCATCCAGATGACGGTCGAGGAATTCGGCGGGCAGTTGCTCGGCAATCCGGTGCAGGTTGTTTTCGGCGATCACCAGAACAAGGCCGACGTCGGGGCCACGATCGCTCGCCGCTGGCTCGATCGCGAGGATGTCGACGTCATCGTCGACGTGAACAGCTCGGCGGTCGCCTTTGCCGTCAAGGATCTCGTCCAGGAGAAGAACAAGCTCGCGCTGTTCGTGGGCGCGGGAAGCTCCGACATCACGGGCAAGTACTGCTCGCCCAACACCGTGCAGACGCTTTTCGACACGAGTGCGCTGGTCCGGTCGACAGTGAAGGCGATGAACAAGCTTCATGGTCCGAAGAGCTGGTTCTTCCTCACCGGCGATTTCGCGTTCGGCCACGCGCTGGAAAAGGATGCGCGTGCCCTCATCGAGGCTACCGGTGGAAAGGTCGTCGGCCGGGTGCTCGTCCCGCTCAACACCACCGACTTTTCGTCCTTCCTGCTGCAGGCCCAGTCATCCAAGGCCGACCTGATCGGCGTCGCGGTCGCCGGTCACGACCTCGCCCGCGCCGTGACGCAGGGGGTGGAGTTCGGGCTCACTCCCAAGCAGCAGTTCGTTGCCTCGGTCGTGACCGAGCACGATATTTACAGCATCGGCCCCAAGGCGGCAGAAGCCATGACCTTCTCCTCGCCGTTCTATTGGGATCTGGACGACAAGACGCGTGACTGGTCGAAGCGCTTCATCGCTCGCACGAAGAAGTACCCGACCATGACACAGGCCGGGAATGCCTCGGCGGTGCTGCACTATCTGAAGGCCGTGCGCGCGGCCGAGACCAAGGAGGCCGGCGCGGTGATGGCCAAGATGAAGGAAATGCCGGTCGACGACTTCATGACGAAGTCGGCGCCTCTGCGCATCGACGGCCGGGTCGAACGCGAGATGCACATCTTCCGGGGCAAGGGTCCCGCCGAAACCAAGGGCGGCTGGGACATCTACAAGTACATCTCGACGAACTCGGGCGCGGACGCCGTGCGCCCGCTGAACGAAGGAGGCTGTCCGCTCGTCAGGTCCTGAGCACCGACGAGCATCAAGCGGCTCGCCCTAGACTCACCTTCAGTCACTCCGAGCGTAGCGAGGAGCCTTTGAGGCCCTTCGCTGCGCATCGTGCCGTCCTTAGTGCTATCATGCCGCCGGTGCTTCGCGATGGGAGCCTGGTGCAATCCATGAAAGACAACAGCATATTGCGGGCGGTGCGCGAGGGGCGGGCGGCGCTCGGGACCGGACTCAAGGAGTTCGCCTCGCGCGGGGTCCCGTGGATCATCGAGGCCTCCGGCTTCGACTACTGCATGATCGACCACGAACACGGCGCCTTCGATCTCGAGACGATCGCCGATCTCGCCGGGTGGTTCCAGGCCACCAACGTCTCGGCGATCGTGCGGATCCACAAATCCTTCACCTACCTGATCCCGGCGATCCTCGACCAGGGGATCATGGGCATCCAGGTTTCGGAGGTCGACAGTGTCGAGGAGGCGCGCGCGATTGTGCGCGAGGCGAAGTATCCGCCGATCGGCAATCGCGGTATCTCGGGGCAGGGGATGCACACCGGATACCGGAGCTACGGCGCGCGTCACGCGACCGAGTATGCGCCCTGGGCCAACGCCAACATCATCGTCTGCGTGTCGATCGAATCGCTCGAGGGCCTGGAGAATGTCGAGGCGATCGCGGCCACGGAGGGCATCGACATGATCGCCTACGGTCACTCGGACCTCAGCGCGCGGCTGGGCGTCCATCTCCAGCTCGAGCACCCGACGTTCAAGGCGGCGGTGCGCCGGATCGCGGAGGCCTGCAACGCGCATGGAAAGCTTGCCCGCGGGTCGGCGGAAACCGAGGTGCAGATCGAGGAGTGCTGGCGGCTCGGCTGCAAGGTGCTGAACCTGCCCGGCACCGATGTCAGCACCTACCTCGATGGCCTGAAGGCGCGCGCCGGTCGCGCCCATGCGCGGCTGAAATCGATCGGTGTGCCGGTTCATGCTCCTCTCCCGTTAGCGGGGGAGAGGAACAAGAGTTGAGGTAGGAGAATAAGGATGCGACTGCGGGGCAAGGTGGCGCTGCTGACAGGGGCGGCGGCGGCGATCAAGGGCGACCTGATGGGCTTCGGCGGTGCGGCGGCGCATTTGTTCGTGCGCGAAGGCGCGAAGGTGGTGCTGACCGACATCCGCGACGAGCTGGGCGAGCACGCGGCCGCGGGGGGGGGGGGGGGGGGGGGGGGGGGGGCGGGTGGG
>JAEZHS010000716.1 GCA_023436825.1 Pseudomonadota bacterium
CCCCGGCGTCTGCGGGCCGTTCAGCGTGCCGCGGAAGCGGCGCCAGTCGGCCGGCCAGTTTCCCTTGGCCGCGTTGAAGCCGGCCGAACGCAGGGCTTCCAGGACTGCGGACGCAGCCTCGTCCGTCAGCGGATCGCTGCCGTCCTTGATCAGCACAACCACGCCGACGATGCCGCCCACCCCCGTCCACGTCCATGTCAGCGGCTCCCAGCCGGCGTCGCTGAGGTAGCCCGAGATCGTGGCGCCGACCGCGGGAGCGTCGGATGCTTCGTCGAGCACGTACACGGCGGCCTTGGTGCCGGCATATTTCTTCAGGCTCGCAACGATCGGCGATGGCGGGGTCGCGGGACTCGCCGCAGCGCTTTCGGATGCCAGCTCTTCCCTGGTCACCGGCGGCGGCGGTGGTTCCGCCACGATAACCGGAGCCGGCGCTGGCGCCGGCGCACGCGCTGCCGCCTCCCTCACCTGCTTGCCGAGCTCGGCGACGCGCTTGCGCACTTCGTCAGCGTCGACCTCCGCGGACCGGGCCTTCTCGGCGGCGGCAGCGCGATCACGCGCCGCCTCCGCTGCCCGCGCGTCCGCGGCGGAAACCGCCTGCTCCAGCTCCAGCGAACGCTCGCGAGCCCGCGAGACCTCCTGCTCGAGGTCGGCGGCATGCTTGCCCATCTCGACCTTGTAGCGATGGATGGCGGCATACTCGTGCGCGCGCACCGCGCCGCTGAACCTGAACGAGAGCCAGGTCGTGATGCCGAGCGCCACGACGGCCAGGATGGTGGCAACGAGACTGGCGACCATGGCCCGGTCCATGAACGTCGCCCATCCGCGAAGCTGCTCGATATCCATGTTCACCAGTTTGTTGGAGCGCATCCCAGTGACGGTGATCGTCATCGTGCTCGGCCTATGCGCGTTGCGTTCGTTTGCATGTCGGGCGGCAGTGTATTGCGTCGCTTTCATCCATCGCGGATTTCTTAATCAACAGGCGCGTGGACAAACCACTCGAATCGTCGCTGCTGCGATGGTCCGAGGCAGCGATCTGCTGTGATCTTCATGTGGCGCGGATGAAGCGTTCGACTGAAGCCGTCGGCCTGGCTGCGGCGGCATGCCGACGCAAGTCGCATCTCAGGCAATACCATCAAAATGGGATGGCTATTTCTGCACTCCTACGGCAAGGATGTGCCGCAACGCAGTCGATGTGCAATTTTGTCGACAAGGAGGAATCGTGCTGCTTCGAATGGGACTGGCACTGACCGGCCTGCTGGCCGCCGCTCAATTAGCAAATGCCGAGGTCTATTGCCGAGCGGTCGGCGTGCCGAAGGGGTGCGTGGTGCGTCCCGGCCCTGACGCGGGAGCGCCCGGCGTGGGAGTGGCACCCGGCGTGGGAGCGGGAGCTCCTGGCGTCGGCGTGGCCCCCGGAGTTGGGGCGGGAGCGCCAGGAGTCGGCGTCGCCCCGGGAGCAGGCGCAGGCGCGCCAGGCGTCGGTGTGACGCCTGAAGCAGGCGTGAATCGCGGCGGCCCGGTCAATCATCCCGGTCGGCGTTGAGAAAAATCGACTTCAACAATGGAGAAGTAGTCCGATGTCCAAGCTTGTTGTTGCTGCCGCGTCCTTGACGATCGCATTCACCGCGTCCGCGCAGGCGGACGGAGCGGCCGGCAGCGCCTGCGCGTCGAAGCTGACCCCCGACGGCCAAGCCATCTACGCGGCGACCATGGCACAGAAGCCGACGATGCAGAACCAGCGCGACACGCTGGAAAAGGAGACCAAGAGCCTCGCCTTCAACAACAAGATCGCCCGCGGCACTGCGCGCGACAACGCCAAGGCCGCGGAAGCGTGCATACTGGCGGCGCTGCAGTAGACAGCTCCTCGCTTCGCGAAGCAGTCATGATCGGGGGCCCAGGATCTCCACGTATGCGCCCTCGCCTTCGAAGCTGCCGACCTCGATGCGCGCCTTGATCTTCGCGTCGATCAGGTAGGCACGTACGACCAGGGCGCGCGCCAGCGCGACCTTGCGGCTGTCGATGCCGCCGAAAGCGTAGCCGCGCAACTCGACCTGGCGCACACCCTTCTCGGCGATGCGCTTGGCGACCTGGTCGAGCTCGGCCCGCGTGGTGTCGGTCAGGTTCGCCGATTGCCCGGAGAAGACGATGACAGCGAGCGGCGCTCCGGGGACCGGGGCCGCAGGCTCGGCGGCCTGGCGGCTCGCCGCCACCGCAGGGGCGGACGGCTCGGCCAACGTCATCACCGGCGGATTGGCGAAGATCGGCCCGGATAGCGGAGCGGTCGTCGGCGGCGCGGCGGACGCAGCGGCCGGTGGAGCAGACGCACTGTCGCGTGGTCCGCGCAAACTGCCTTCAGGAATGGGTATGAGACGGCTCTCGATCGGCCCCGGCGGCGGCGGACGCAGGCTCGCCGCGCGTTCGGCGGCCTGAGGCGATCCCGGGACCGGAACGCGTGCCGGGCGCACGACCACGATGCCCGAGTCGTTCGATTGCTGCGCTTGCTGTGCGATGGCCGGCGTTGCGCCGATGATCAGCGCGACGATTGCCACGCGGCCCTTGGCGACCGCAGACGATGACATGACCGATTACCCTTGCGTCGTGGCCAAGCGAACGATGGCGCCTTGTTAGAGCGTTTTCCGGTCAAATGGAACCGCTGGCATTTCCATTTGACCGGAAAAGCGCCCTGCTTCCTAACCTGCGGCAACGTCCAGGTCGCCGCTGGAGACACTGCTGCGATCATAGCCGGCGTTGGAGCGCAGGAGCTGGCGCGTATAGTCGTGCGTCACCTGGTTGTTCGCCATGGCTGTCGCGGTTGTGATTTCCACCAGCTGGCCGCGGCTCATCACGCCGATGCGTTCGCATAGATGGGCGACGACCGCGAGGTCATGGCTGACCATCAGCATCGTGAGCCCACGGTCGCGGCGCAGTCGGCTGAGCAGATTGAGGATTTCCGCCTGCACCGATACGTCGAGCGCGCTGGTCGGTTCGTCCAGTAGCAGGACTCGCGGTTCCAGGATCAGGGCTCGGGCGATGGCCACGCGCTGGCGCTGGCCGCCGGAAAGCTGGTGAGGGTAGCGGTAGCGGTGTTCTCGACCCAGGCCCACTTCGGCAAGCGCGCGGGCGATGCGCGCCTCGCCGCCGTTCAACCCGTGGATGGCGATTGGCATGGCGAGGATCTGGTCCACCGTCTGGTTCGGGTGCAGCGAGCCGTACGGATCCTGGAAGACCATCTGCACCATCTTGCGCTCGGCCGTGGTGCGGCGTCGGCCGACCTGCCGGCCGGCCAACGTGATTCGGCCGGTCGCATACGGAACGAGCCCGGCGACGGCGCGCAGCACCGTGGATTTGCCGGAGCCGGACTCGCCGACCAGTCCGACAGCCTCGCCCTCAGCGACGCCCAGAGTGAAGTCGCGGACGGCCACCAGGGTGCGGGAGCCCGTGCCGTAGGTGATGGCGACGTCGTCGAGCGTGATCATGCGAGGTCGGCTGTCCAGGCGGGGTCGCGCTGCAATTGCGGCAGCTCGGCACGCCGGTTGCCGAGCTGAGGCAGCGCAGCGAGCAGGCCGCGCGTATAGGGATGCTTCGCCTCCGACAGGTTCCCCGCCGCGCAGGTCTCCACGACCTGGCCGGCATACATCACCAGCACGCGGTCGCAGAACGAGGAGACCAGGTGCAGGTTGTGGCTGATCAGGATCAACCCCATGCCGCGGCTGCGCACCAGGTCGTCCATGATCGCCAGCACCTGGGTCTGCACGGTGACGTCCAGCGCCGACGTGGGTTCGTCGGCGATCAGGATGTCCGGACCCGCAATCAGCATCATGGCGATCATCACACGCTGGCCCATCCCGCCGGAAACCTGGTGCGGATACATGGTGTAGACGCGCTCGGGGTCGCGAATATGCACGGCCTGCAACATCTCCAGTGCCGCGCGCCTGGCGTCGCGGTTGGTGCTGCGAAAGTGGGTTCGGTGAGTCTCGGCGATCTGCTGGCCGACGGACATCACCGGGTCGAGCGAGTATTTCGGGTCCTGCAGCACCATGGCGATGCGCTGGCCGCGCAGCTTGCGGTAGCCACGCTCGCTGAGGTGTGCCAAGTCGGTGTCGCCCAACCGCAGTTCGTCCGCCTCGATACGGCCGGGATGGCTGACCAGGCCCATGATGGCGCGCCCGGTCGTGGATTTTCCGGAGCCGCTTTCGCCCACGATGCCCAGGCGCTCGCGGCCCAAGGTGAAGCTGATGTTTCGCACGGCGCGGACATCGCCGTCGTCGCCAGGATAGGTGACGCTGAGGTTGCGCACGGCGAGCAGCGTGTCCGTCATGACCTTGCGTCGCCCGCGTCGCGCAGCCCGTCGCCCAGCAGGTTGAAGCCCAGACTGACGATGAAAATGGCCAGGCCCGGGATGGTCGCTACCCACCACTGGTCGAGCAGCACCTGCCGGCCGGAGGAGACCATCGCCCCCCATTCCGGCGCGGGCGGCTGCGCGCCGAGGCCGAGGAAGCCGAGGCCTGCGGCGGTGAGGATGATGCCGGCCATGTCCAAGGTCAGGCGGATGATCACGCTGGGCAAGCAGAGCGGCACGATCTGGGTGGCGATGATGCGCAGATGCGAAGCGCCCTGCAGCTCCGCGGCCTGGATGAATTCAGCCCGCCTTCGGGTCAGCGTCTCGGCACGGGCCAGCCGCGCGTAGGGTGGCCAGGCGGTCAGCGCTATTGCGATCACCGCGTTCTCGATCCCCGGGCCCAGGGCGGCGGCGAAGGCCAGCGCCAGCACCAGGCGCGGAAACGCCAGGAAGATGTCGGTGATGCGCATCAGCACCGTGTCCACCACGCCGCCGAAGTAACCGGCTGGCAAGCCGATCGCGAGGCCGACGGGCACCACGATCACGCCCACCATGGCGACGATGGTCAGCGTGATGCGTGAGCCGAACACCACGCGGGCGAAGATGTCCCGCCCCAGCTCATCGGTGCCGAACGGATGTTGCCAGCTTGCCGGCTGCAGCCGATCGTCCAGCACTTGCAGGACGGCGGCCTGCCGGTCGGCGATCAGCGGCGCGAAGACCGCCATCAGCACCAGCAGCAGCACGATGGCCAGCCCGCTCATCGCCAGCGGGTTGCGGCGGAACGCGAGCCAGGCGCGGAACCAGCGGCCTAGACGAGCCTGCTTCCGGCTGGCAGGTGCGGCATTCAGCAACCACGCGCGAAGCGATGTGGAACCGGGTGCGATGCTCATCACTGATCCCGCGCGCGTGGGTCGACCAGCGGATAGATCAGGTCGGAGATCATGTTCAGCCCGATATAGACCACGCCCACCAGCACCGTGGCGCCGAGCACGGCATTGAGGTCGGCGTTGAACAGGGAGTTCTTCATGTAGAGGCCGAGGCCCGGCCAGGCGAACACGGTCTCAGTCAGCACGGCGCCCTCCAGCAGGCTGCCGAAGGTGAGCGCAATGACCGTGACCAGCTGCACCCAGACATTGCCCAGCGCATGCACCCAGACAACACGCCAGGGCGAGAGACCCTTGGCCAGGGTCGCCAGCACATATTCCTGCCGCAACTGGCTCAGCATGAAGCTGCGCGTCATCCGCGCCACGTAGGCGAGCGAAAGATAGCCGAGGATCGAGGCCGGCAGAGCCAAGTGCCAGAACGCGTTCCAGAACACCTCGTGCTCACCGGCGAGCAGGCTGTCGATGGTGAGCATGCCGGTGATCGGGGCGACGATGTCGTCGAACGCTACGTCCAGCCGGCCCGGTCCCTCGACCCAGCCGAGCCTGGCGTAGAACAGCAGCAAGCCGACCAACCCCAGCCAGAACACCGGCATGGAATAGCCGAGCAAGGAAAGGAAGCGGATCACCTGGTCCTGCCAGCGACCACGATGGGTCGCAGCCAGCACGCCCATCGGCACGCCTGCCACCACGCCGATGAACAGGGCCAGCAGCGCCAATTCGAGCGTCGCGGGGAATACCTGCAGCAGGTCGTGCAGCACGGGGCGCGAGGTGATGACGGAGTTGCCGAAGTCGCCGTGCACCACCTTCACCAGGTAGCGCCAGTACTGCACGGGAATGGGCAGGTCGAGCCCGATCTCGGCACGCACCCGCGCATAGGTCTCCGCCGAGGCTTTGTCGCCGACGATGGCCAGCACCGGATCGATCGGGATCACCCGGCCGATGACGAAGGTGACGCAGGTGAGCCCGAGGAAGGTGAGCGCGACGGAGAGCAGGCTGCGCGCAGCCCGGTTGGCCAGCCCCCCGGCCAGCCCCCAAGCGCGATGCCCGCCGCCGGAGCCGGCGGGAGCCCCGGACGCCGGCCCCTCTGCGCCCGATCCTGGTGTGGCCGAGGCGCTCAACGCGTCACGACTTCCGGATGGTGCGGTAGAAAATCAGGTCCTCGGTGATGCCGGGATTGAACCCGGTCGCGGTCGCGCGCCGCGCCACCTGGTTGTTGTTCTGGAACATGAAGATGAACGGCCCCTCGTCCGTCACCTTCTTCTGCAGCGCCGCGTATTGCTCGGCGCGTTTCTTGGTGTCGAGTTCCTTCGCTGCGGCCAGCATCTCCTTGGTGATGTCGGGGATGAACCACTTGTTGCGCCAGGCGACCGGCCTGCTCTTGGGCGTGTCGGAGTTGTCGTCGTTGTGCGCGAAGGTGTCGGCGTTGGTGTGCGGGTCGAAATAATCCGGCCCCCAGGAGAGCATGGCGATCTGGTGCGCTCGCCCGCGGTACTGGCTGATCACCGCCTTCAGCTCCATGGGCTCGATCGACACCTTGATGCCGGCCTGGCCCATGGTCTGTTGCACCGATTGCGAGATCTCGGTCCAGGGCGAGACGTTGGGCGCGGCCATCTTCACCGCGAACCCGTCCTTGTAGCCGGCTTCGGCCAGCAGCCCTTTGGCCTTCGCCACGTCCAGCTTGAAGGGAACGTATTCGATGGCGCCAAAGAATCCGAGCGGCAGGAAGCTCTGCTGAACGAAGAACCGGCCGGCCAGGAAGCTCTTCACCATGCCGTCGTAGTCCACCAGCATCTTCATCGCCTGGCGCACCTTCGGGTTGGCCAGCGGCTCGTAACCCAGGTTCAGGCCCATGTAGAAGGTATTGGCGGCCTTGAAGGACTCCACCTTGATGTCGGCGTTTCCGGCCAACGGCTTGATCTGGTCCGGCGTCAGGTCGCGGGCGTAGTCGGCGTCCGCCTTCTCCAGGAGCAGGCGCTGCGAGGCCGGTTCCGGCACATGGCGAACGACCACGCGCTTCAGCGGCGGGGCGCCCAGGTGGAAGCCGGGATAGGCTTCCAGGTTGACGCTTTCGTTGGCCTTCCACGCGAGCAGCTTGAACGCGCCGGAGGATGCCGAGTGGGTTTTCAACCAGCCATTGCCCATGTCGCCGTTCGTCTCGTTCGCCAACGCCACCTTCTTCTCGACCACCGAGGCGACGATGGAGGTCATCAGGTTCAGCACCAGGGAGGGCGCGAAATCCTCGGTGATCTTGAACGTCAGCGTATCGCCGCTACCCTTCACCAGGTCCTTGACGGTGGCCTTCGACCAGCCGAGCTGGGTCAACAGAAAGGCCGACGTCTTGTCCATCAGCACGACACGCTGCAGGGAAAACTCCACGTCCTCCGCCGTCACCGGCGCGCCGGAGTGGAATTTGAGGTTCGGCCGGATCTTGAAGGTGAAGGTCTTGCCGTCCGGCGAGACAGTCCAGGACTCGGCGACTCCGCCGACCAGCTTGTTCAGGTCTTCCGCCTCGTAACGCAGCAGGCGATCGTAGATGTTCGTGCATATCTCGATGCCGGACAGCTCGTAGCACTCGCCCGGATCGAGGGTGATGATGTCGTCGATCTGCTTGGCGAAAACGGCGGTGTCCTTCGGGGCAGCAGCGTCGGCGATGCGTACCCAGCCGGCGAATGGCACGGCAGCGGCTGTCGCCAGCAACAGGCGCCTGGTCATCTCGTTCATGGTCAGCTCCCTTTGGTTCACGGCCGGCTGCAGTATGCCGCATGCATGCCGTATGCCGCGAAAACGGCGCCGGCGTGCGAAAACGCGCCGTTGCCGATAATGCATCCGAGCATTGCCACCGTCCATCGTCACCGCGTGGCTCTCGGAGGGAGCGTGCTGTTGGCCGAGAAATGCAGGCCGAAGATCGATGCGAAAGGCGATCTCGCCGGATCCCGATTGCCGCCTGGCGTGGCCTAACTGGAGCGTTTCTGCAGCAGCATTGCCGGCACGACGATGAGGATGGATCCAACGACCACCACGGTGGAGATGGCGGGCAGCAACGGCGAAACCTCGAAGAGGATCGAGTCCCAGAGCTTGACGGGCAGCGTCTTGGTACGCGCGCCGCTCAGGAAGAGCGACAGGACCACCTCATCGAACGAGACGTGAAACGCCAATACGCCGGACGTGACGAAGGCCAGCCTGAGTTGCGGCAGCGTGATCAGCCAGAACGTGCGGACCGGCGAGGCGCCCAGGCTCGCCGATGCCTGGGCCAGCGCCGGGTCGATCGACGCCAGCCTGGAGAGCAGGAGAATGACGACGAAGGGGAGCGCCAGCACGGCGTGCATGATGGCGATGCCGGCGATGGATCCGACCAGGCCGACCGCGGCGAACAGGTAGTAGGCCGACGCCGCCAGCACGATCGACGGCACGATCTGAGGGGAAATCAGCAACGCCTCGATGCCGGACCGCGCCTTCGGACCGAGCCGCACCGTCCCGAGCGCCGCCAGCGTGCCCATGACGGTCGCGATCACCATCGCGAACAGAGCGATCTGCACCGATCTCCAGAGGACGTCGAACCATTCGCTGCTGCCGAACAGCCTTTCATACTGCACCAGCGACGGTTGGGACGGAATGACCTCGAACACGGGCGCCGCATTGAACGACATTGGTATCACGATGATGACCGGCAGCAGCAGGAAGCCGATGACAAGGCAACCGATGAGCGCCAGGGCGAGATCGGCGGGCCGTTTGAGCAGGGCGCCCATCAGGCGGCCTTGAGCGCGACGCCGCGCGGCGCGACGACACGATACGCGTAATAGAGCACGATGGTGGAAGCCAGCAGCGACGTCGCCAAGGCGAAGGCGAACGGCCAGTTGAGGACCTCCTTGACGTTGAAGGCGATGAGATTCGCCATCATCATCTGGCCGGAACCGCCCAACATCGCTGGCGTGATGTAGAAGCCGAGCGCGACGATGAAGGTGAGCAGGCACCCGGCTGCAATACCGCTCGCCGTGAGCGGCAGCGTAACGCGAACGAAAGTCTCGAACCGGCCAGCCCCCAGGCTCGCCGACGCCGTGCGCAGGTCGGCGGGGATCGCCAGCAGCGAAGCGAGCACCGGGAAGATGACGTAGGGCACCAGCATATTGACCATGGCGATGATGACGCCCAGCTCGTTGTACATCAGCCTGATCGGGCGTTCGATGATGCCCAGGCCGCGGAGCCAGTTGTTGATGATTCCCGTGTCCTGCAGGAGCGCCATCCACACATAGTTGCGCACCAGCACGGACAGCATGAACGGCAGGGCGATGAGGCCGACGGCGAGCGCCCGGCGCTTCGGCGGCAGGCGCGCCACGAAGCATGCGGTGGGATAGCCGAGCAGCAGGCATACCAGTGTCGTCTCGAACGCCACCCGGATCGTCTTCATGAAGACGATCCGGTAGACCTCGACCTCGAACAGCCGCCGATAGCTGTCGGCCGAGAACCGCGGCAGGTCGAAACTCGTGCCGACCGCGCCCAGCAGGGGCAGAACGAAGAAGATTCCGACAAAGCCCAAGGGCAGGATGAGCAGCGTCGCCGTCAGAGCCGTCGAACGTGTCATGCCGTGCCCTCGGGTGCGCCCGCCCCTACTTCAGGCGCCACTCGTTGAACTGCTCGGTGACCTTGGTGAGGTTGGGCCCCCACCAGTCGCCGTTCACGAGGAAGCCCTGCTTGAAGTTCTCGGGAGCCGAGGGAAGCAGCGCCATGACCTTCGGATCGACCAGCGGGAAGGCCTTCTTGTTGGTCGGCCCGAAGACCACGTACTTGGTGAGCTCCGCCTGGCGTTCCGGCTGCAGGGCGAAGGCGATGAACTTCATCGCGGCGTCGAACTTCTTCGAGCCCTTGGGGATCACCCAGCCCTCGTAGGAGATCGCCGCGCCGTCGAAGGAAACGCCGATCGGCCGACCTTCCAGGATCAGGCCGGGTCCGCGTGTCCACGGCGTCATGGCGATCTCCTTGGACAGCAGCATCTGGCCGGCTTGCGGGAACTGGCTCCACCACACCGCATCGCGCTTCAGCTTGTCGAGAGACTTCAGGGCGCGCGCGACGTCGATCGGATAGAGCTTGTCCTTGGGAACGCCGTCGGCGAGGAGCGCGAATTCCAGGATGTTCACCGGGCCACTGAACAGGCCACGGCGGCCGGGAAACTTCGCGGCATCCCAGAAGCCCGGCCAATTGCCCGGCGCGCCGCCAGGGAGCGCCTCCTTGTTGTAGGTGAGCTGCGTCGCGAAGGTGATGCCGCCGACGCAGAACTCGGAGACCGTCTCCGACAGGAGATCCTTCGTGTCGAGACGGGCATAGTCCAGCTTCTCGAGAAGGCCGTCGTGCTGCGCCGTGTAGCGCAGACGATCGGGCAGGCTGATGATGTCCCACTCGACGTTCTTCGACTGCACTTGGGCGCGCAGCTTGGCCAGTTCGACGCCGGTCGTCTGCACGATCTTGATGCCGGTCTCGCGCTCGAACGGCTCGAAGAAGGCCTTGGTCTGCCCTTCCTGGTAGGCGCCGCCGAAGCCCACGAACACCAGTTCCTGGGCGGCGCGCGCCGAAGTCCCGACGACAGCCGGCGCCGCGATCGTCGCCGCCGCAGCTGACCGCACAAAAGCTCGACGTGTTGCCTTCATCTTCCCCCTCCTAGCTTGGAATTACCGACGCATCGCCCGGATGCCATGTCACCCCGGCTCTCTCGCCGACCTGCGGCGTCCGCAGATCGACCCGATTGGGCACCTTCACGATCAGAGGCGCTCCCCAGCCCAGTCCTATCCTGAGGCGGCGCGACTCGCCGACGAACGACGTCTCGAGAACCTCGCCCTCGACGTTGACCGCGTCGGCGCCACCGTCACCGACGCTCACCGCTTCCGGGCGGAGAACGTACGCGACGGACCCGCCGGGGGCCCCGTGCGCCATGCCGGGAAGAGGCAGCCGAGGCTTGCCGTCCACTTCGAGCCAGAGGCCGCACTCGTGCGCGACCGCCTTTCCCCTGAGGATGTTCGACTCGCCCACGAATGTGGCGACGAACTCCGATTGCGGCTTGCGGTAGATCTCGGCGGGCGGGCCGATCTGCTCGATCGCACCGCGATTGAGGACGACCACGACGTCCGACATCACCAGCGCCTCGGTCTGATCGTGCGTCACGGCGATCGTCGTGATACCGAGCTTCCGCTGCAGGTCGCGAAGCTCGTACTGCATTTCATCGCGCAGGCGCTTGTCGAGCGCCGACATGGGCTCGTCCATCAGGAGCACGGGCGGTCGGAAGACGATCGCACGCGCCAGCGCCACGCGCTGCTGCTGTCCGCCCGAAAGCTGGGCGGGAAAACGGTCGCCGAAACCGCTGAGCTGGACCAGTTGCAGGGCCTCGCCGACGCGAGCCTTCGTTTCCTGCGCCGGCAGGCGGCGGATGCGCAGCGGATAGGCGATGTTGTCGAAGACCGTCAGATGCGGGAAGAGCGCATATTGCTGGAAGACGAATCCGATGTTGCGCTTGTGCGGCGGAACGCGCGTGACGTCGGCGCCCGCGACGATGACCCGGCCGCTCGTCGGCTCCTCGAAGCCTGCGATCATCTTGAGGATCGTGGTCTTGCCCGATCCGCTCGGGCCGACGAGTGTCGCGAACGTCCCCGCCGGAATGGAGAAGGACGTGGGCTGCACGGCTTGATGCCTGCCGAATCTCTTGCCGATGCCATCGATCGTGACCGATGCCATCGGACTGCCGCCAGTCGGGAGATCGGCGGGCATGGACATCACCTCGGCGCGCTGCGCACGAACTGCGTCCAGGCACATTCCATGATGCGCTCGCCGCGCTGGGTGAAGCCCTCGAGCAGATAGTCGACCGCGCCGTACCCGGCGATGCCGCTCTCCGCATTCTTGCCGACGATCGTCGTCCGCGCCCTGAGCGAATCGCCATGGAACACCGGGTTCGGGAACTTCACGTCCTTGATCCTGAGATCGCCCGAAGCCGTATCATGGGTAAGCTCGAGGTTGTGGATGCCCATGAGCACGCCGATCGTGACCATGCTGTCGACGAGGACCCGTCCCCAGCGGCTCTTGCCGGCGAAGTCCGCATCGATGTGCAGCGGCTGGAGGTTCTGGGTCAGGCAGCTCAAGCCGACATTGTCGACCTCGGTGATGGTGCGGCGAAGCTCGTGGTCGTAAACGCGACCGACGTCCAGCTCTTCGAAGGTTAGGCTTTTCATGATGCTACAATCACTCTCCGGCTAGGCGGCCTGCGCGTCGCGCATGATCATCAATGCGGCTCGATCGCACCTCATGACGACGTCGCCCCGCTGGTTGACGCCCTCGTGCAGGAAAATCACGATCCCCGCGCCCGCCTGCGACTTGCTGGGCCGCTTGCTCTTGATCGTCGTGCGGGAGTGGATGGTGTCGCCCGGATGGACGGGCGTCGGAAACTCCAGATCGGTCATCCCGAGATTTCCGTGCGTCGTGCCGGCCGTCATCTCGATGACGTGCATGCCGATGACGTTCGACAGCACGAGGAACGGATTGACGAGCGGCTTCTTCCATTTCGAGCGCGCTGCGGCCTCGTGGTCGAGATAGAACGGCGAGAGGGACATCGTCAGGCCGCAATAGAGGACGTTGTCGAACTCGGTGATCGTCCGCCGCACCGAATGCTCGTAGGTCTTCCCGACTTCCAGCTCTTCGTAAAACAGGCCTGCCATATCAAGGGTCCATTCTAGTATACAAGATGTACTTCAGTACGTTTCGAGCGAGATATCAAGCGCCGGCCGGGCGTCGGATCGAATGGTCGAGCACGATCCGGGCATCGGCGATGTGAACGCCGTCATCGGCCAGGATGACCGGATTGAGGTCGATCTCCGAAATCTCCGGACATTCGGTCATCATCGCCGACACGCGGGCGATCAGCGCCGCGACGGGACTCACGTCGATCGGACCGGCGCCCCGGTAGCCGCGCAGCAATTTGCCGACCCGGAGCTCCTGTACCATCTCGACCGCCATCGCCTCCGAAACGGGCGCCAGGCGGAAGCTCACATCGTCGAGGAGTTCCACGAGCACGCCGCCGGCCCCGACCATGATTGCGGGACCGAATTGGGGATCCCGGAAAGCGCCTACGACGAGTTCCACCCTGCCCTGCACCATCGCCGTAACGAGCACGCGGGCGTCGCTGAGCGAAGCCTTCTCGGCTTTGACCAGCAGTTCGCGGCATCCCGCTGCGGCGCGGTCCGGGCCTTTGATGCCGAGCAGGACGCCGCCGATATCGCTCTTGTGGAGCGCGCCCGCTGACACAAGCTTCAACACGACCGCACTGCCGAAGCTCTCGGCCGCGCGGGCGCACTCTTCGGGCGTTCCGACCACCGCCCAACGCGGCACGCTGACGCCCCAGCTCTCGAGCACGGTCCGCGCCTCGGGCTCCTGGAGCCACGACGATCCGGCATATGCCGACCGGGGCCGGATGCCGTGAGGCACCGGCGCCGCATCCGAGGGCGCGTCAGGTTCCACCCGCCCGAGACGGCCAGCCTGCACGAGATGGCCGAGCGTACGCGCCGATATATCGACCGATCGGAGGACAGGTATGTGCCGGTCACGAAGGGCAACCAGTGCCGGGGGATTGGCGTCGGCATGCACCGAATGGACCTGCACCGGCTTTTGGTGCCTATCCGCGATGTCAGCGATCGCGCTTGCGGCGTCGATCTCCTGGGGCCGCAATGTGGGGCCGCCCAGCTTCTCATAGCCGCCGAAGTGGCCCACCATCACCGCACCGCCGATGCCGGCGTCGGCAAGGCAGATTTCGAGCGCCTTGGGAACGACGCCGGGATCGCTCTCGGCCAGGCCCGCGAAGTCGACCGGATTGGACGTCGCACATCGTTCGGGCAGCAGCGCCTGCAGTGCGCGCCGCGTCGGCTCGGAGAATGTCGGCGTCGCCAGCCCCGCCAAGCCGGCGGCATCGCAGAAGAGCGTGGCGTGACCGCCGCCATCCGTCAGCACCGCGACCGAATTGCTCCGCATCGGAACGCGCTTGGTAAGCGCGACCGCAGCCTGCCAGGCTTCCTCCACGTCGAAGGCCCGCAGGATTCCATGCTGCCGCAGCGCCGCGTCGATCAGCCGATCCTCGCCCGCGAGCGAGCCGGTATGCGACATCGCCGCCCTTCTCCCGCCCTCGCTCCTTCCAGGTTTCAAAATGACGATCGGCTTGGGAGTGCTCGCCGCGTCGACCAGTTCGCACAGCCGCCGTCCCTCGAGCGGGCCGAAGCCCTCCAGGTACGCCAGCACGACATCGGTTTGCGGATCGCTCAGGCAGTACTCGATGAGGTCGACCGCCCTGACATCGGCGGCGTTGCCGATCGTCACGGCCCGGCTGAATCCTTGGCCCGTCTTCCTCGACAAGTCGGCGAAGTCCAATGCGAGGTTGCCGCTTTGGGACACCAAGGCGATCCGGCCCGGCCGCATCTCCCAGCCGACGACGTTGACCCTGGCTGGACCGCTGTAGATGCCTGCACAGTTGGGACCCAGCAGTCTTGCTCCGCTGGCCCGCGCAGCACTCGCGAGTTCCTGCTCGACCAGACGACCGCTTTCGCTTGTCTCGCCGAAGCCGGCGCTGACGACGACTACACCCCGCGCCCCTTGCGCCAGGCTGTCGGCAACGACGCCGGGCACATCGCCAGGGGAGACGATGACGACCGCCAGATCGATCGGCCCCGGCAGGTCCCTGACGGAGGGATAGGCCCGTCGGCCCAGGATCTCTCTGGCCTTCGGATGAATGGGATAGAGCGCACCGTCGAAGCCACCCTCGACGAGGGTCTTCCATCGACGCCCACCCGCCTTCTCGGGCGCCGCCGAGGCGCCGACGAGAGCAATGCTTCGCGGATTGAGGATTGCGTTGAACGCGTTCGCGGATTCGTTTGACGGCAAGTACGCCTCGTAGACCGGTGTCCCGAACGAGATTACTTGGATTCCATTCTTGTATACAACATGTATTTCAGAAACATCCCAGTGCAATTCCTGCGTGAATATTCAGTGCATCCACGCTAAACGACTCGCCCAAGATCAAAGGGATCCAGAATTTGGCCAGGAAGCGTAAGGGCAACAACGACGGCCAGCGTCGGCATGGCAGCAGCGCCGGCGCTCTCGCCCCGGGATCCGATGAGAGCCTTGCGGAGCACGCCTACAAGGAACTCGAGCGGAAGATCGTGACGGCGCAGTTCAAGCCCGGTTCGTGGGTCACGGAAGTCGCCCTCAGCGAGCAGCTCGGGCTCAGCCGCACACCGGTGCGGCAGGCGCTTCAACGGCTGGCGCAGGCCCGTCTGCTGGAAATCGTGCCTCGGCGCGGGTTGCGGATCACGGAAGTCAATGCCGCCGACCAGCTCCTGCTGCTGGAGTTCCGCCGTGAGGCCGAGCGGTACCTGGTGGGTCGGGCTGCAGACTGGGCCGACGACCAGGAAAGAGGACGCTTCAAGGAACTGGCCGATGGAATGGACCGAGCCGGGGACGCGTCCGATGTCGCCGAGCACTACAGGATCGATCTCGAATACAAGCTCCTGTTGGTCAAGGCGGCACGAAACGACTACGCCGGCGACGCCGTTGCGCCCATGTGGGCGCTGTCACGACGCTTTGCGTGGGTAACGCGCTTCGAAAGGGACATCAGGCGCATGTCGGCTCTGGCCGCCAAGGTCATGAACGCGATTGCAAAGGGTGATCGCGCCTCAGCCTGCGCGTCCAATGATGCGTACATAGATGGCCTCGTCGGGCTCGCCCAGGCGTCTCTGAAGCTTCACCCCTTCCCGTAGCCTACTCCAGCACCGCCGCCTCGCCGGGTCGCGCCGTCGACTTCTTGAGCAGGAAGATCAGCGGCAGCGCCACCAGCGCCACCACCATCATCAGCTTGAAGTCGTTGGCATAGGCCACGACGGCCGCCTGCTTGGTCACCTCGGCGTTGAGCGCGGCCTTGCCGAGCGTCGTCGCCATGTCCCAGATGCGCCCCGATGCCACCGCCGCCAGCGCGTCGTTGTAGGGCGTGACGCGGCCCGCGAGCTCGGCATGCACGAGCTGCGTGTTGCGCGTCAGCAGGAAGATCACCAGCGAGATGCCGATCGAGGAGCCGATGTTGCGCACCAGGCTGTAGAGGGCCGTGCCCTGGGTGCGCAGATGCCCCGGCAAGGTCGCGAAGGTGATGGTGCTGAGCGGCACGAACATGAAGCCGAGCCCCAGCCCCTGCAGGATGCCGGTGCGGATCAAGGTCCATTCCGAGACGTCGGGCGTGAAGCCTGTCATCTCCCACAGCACCGCGGCGGTCAGCAGCAGGCCCGACGCCAGGAGTATGCGTGGATCGACGCGGTTGATCAGGCGGCCGACGATCATCATCGCCACCATGGTGCCCATGCCGCGCGGCGCCAGCACGAGGCCGGCGGTGACCACGGGATAGCCCATCAGGTTCTGCAGGTAGGGCGTGATCAACGCCAGCGAGGCCAGCAGGATGATGCCGACCACGAAGATGAAGCAGAGCCCGATGGTGAAGTTGCGGTCCTTGAAGATCGAAGGATCGATGAAGGGCTGCTTCACCGTGAAGGTCTGCACCAGGAAGAGATAGAAGGCGAGCGCCGCCAGCACGGCCTCGATCCAGATCTCGGTCGAGGAGAACCAGTCGAGCTGCTCGCCGCGATCCAGCATCATCTGAAACGAGCCGATGGCGATCGACAGCATGGCGAAGCCGAACCAGTCGAAGCCGGTCCTGCTCGTCTTCGTCTCCGCGAGATACGCCGAGAGGCCGAGGAAGGTGACGATGCCGATCGGTACGTTGATGTAGAACACCCAGCGCCAGTTGTAGGCCTCGGTCAGCCAGCCGCCCAGGGTCGGGCCCAGGATCGGGCCCACCATCACGCCCATGCCCCACATCGCCATGGCCGAGCCGTGCTTCTCCTTCGGGTACGAATCGAGCAGGACGGCTTGGCTCAGCGGCACCAGCGAGGCGCCGAACAGGCCCTGGACCAGGCGGAACAGCACCATCTCGGGCAGGCTCACGGCGATGCCGCACAGCACCGAGGCCGCGGTGAAACCCGTGACCGCGATCAGGAACAGCCGCTTCCGGCCGAGCCTCGCCTCGAGGAAGCCGGTGACCGGCGTCGCGATGGCGGCGGCCACGATATAGGAGGTCAGCACCCAGTTGATCTGGTCGGCCGTCGCCGACAGCGAGCCCTGCATGTAGGGCAGCGCCACGTTGGCGATGGTCGTGTCCAGCGCCTGC
>JAEZHS010000768.1 GCA_023436825.1 Pseudomonadota bacterium
GGCGCGCCGATCAGCGTGGCGCCGGCCAGTGCGGCCTTGCCGAGACGGCGGCGGGTGAACGAGTTGTGGGCTGTCATGGGGGCTCCCTGCATTTTCCGGCCGGACTATAGAGACGGTCGCCGGGCCGTGCTAGGTGGCCGGCATGATGCTCACGCTCGAAGCGCTCAACCGGATGAGCCCGCAGGATTTTGCATCCGCCGTCGGCGACACTTTTGAGCTGGCGCCCTGGGTGGCGGAAAGCGCGGCGGCGCGGCGTCCTTTCCAGACGGTAACCGGCCTGCACGAGGCCATGATGGGCGCAGTGCGGGCGGCGCCGCGTGAGCGCCAGGCCGAGTTCTTGCGCGGTCATCCCGATCTTGCCGGCAAGGCCGCCCGCGCCGGCGCCATGACCGACGATTCCAAACGCGAGCAGGCCAGCGTCGGCCTGGACAGCCTGAGCGAGGAGGAGTTCACACGCTTCCATCGGCTGAACGACGCCTACAAGGCGAAGTTCGGCTTTCCCTTTATCGTCTGCGTGCGTCGGCATACGCAAGAGTCGATCCTGGCGCAGTTCGAGCGCCGGCTGGGGCACGACCAGGCGACGGAGTTCGCCGCGGCGCTGCGGGAGGTGTTCTTCATCACGCGGCTAAGGATCGCAGGCAAGGTGACGGGCGAGGGCATGCCGCAGGTCAACGGCCGGCTCAGCACCCATGTGCTCGATACCCATGCCGGCCGTCCGGCCGTCGGTGTCGCGATCGAGCTCTACGAGTTCGCCGACGAAAAGGCCTACTATATACAGTCAGCTATAACGAATGCAGATGGCCGCACCGACCAGCCCTTGATCGGCGGCAGGCCGCTGCCGATCGGGCGGTACGAGCTGCGCTTCGCCGTCGGCGACCACTTTCGCAGCAGGGGTATCGTAAGCGGCGATCCGCCCTTCCTCGATATCGTGCCTTTGCGCTTTTCCATCGCCGAGCCGGAGGGGCATTATCACGTCCCTCTGCTCTGCACGCCCTGGAGCTACTCGACCTATCGCGGAAGTTAAGGAGGAAAGTATGACCTATAGCGATGTTTCCCTGATGATCGACGGCGCCTGGACCAAGGGCGCCAACGGTCGGACGATCCCGGTGATCAATCCCGCGACCGAGGAAGTGATCGGCCAGGTGGCGCATGCCGAAAAGAGCGATCTCGATCGCGCGCTCGCCGCGGCCGACAAGGGATTCAAGCAGTGGAAGAAGGTCTCGGCCTACGAGCGCTACAAGATCATGCGCAAGGCCGCCGACCTGATGCGCCAGCGCCTCGACGAGATCGCCACCATCATGACCACCGAGCAGGGCAAGCCGCTGTTCGAGGCCAAGGTCGAAACCAATCTCGCCGCCGACATCATCGACTGGATGGCCGAGGAAGGCCGCCGCACCTATGGCCGCATCGTGCCGGCGCGCGCCGAGAACGTGTACCAGCTCGTCATGAAGGAGCCGGTCGGGCCCGTGGCCGCCTTCACGCCGTGGGACTTCCCGATCAACCAGGTGGTGCGCAAGGCCTCGGCCGCGCTCGCCACCGGCTGCTCGATCATCATCAAGGGGCCGGAGGACACGCCGGGCTCGTGCGCGCAGCTCGTCAAGGCGTTCGTCGATGCCGGCGTGCCGGCGGGCGTGATCCAGCTTGTCTATGGCGTGCCGTCGGAGATCAGCGAGTATCTGATCCCCCATCCGGTCATCAAGAAGGTGACGTTCACGGGCTCGACTCCCGTCGGCAAGCAGCTTGCCGCGCTGGCCGGTGCGCACATGAAGCGCGTCACCATGGAGCTCGGCGGCCATGCGCCGGCCGTGGTGTTCGAGGACGCCGACCTCGAGCAGGCAGTGAATGTGCTGGGCGCCAACAAGTTCCGCAACGCCGGCCAGGTCTGTGTCGCGCCGACGCGCTTCCTGGTGCACGAGAAGGTCTATCCGGAGTTCGTCGAGCGCTTCACCGCCTACGCCAAGAACATGAAGGTGGGCAACGGGCTCGAGGCCGACACCAAGATGGGCCCGCTGGTGGCGGAGCGCCGCCTGCATGCCATGGACAGCTTCGTCAGCGACGCCATCGCCAAGGGCGCGAAGATCCAGACCGGCGGCCAGCGCAAGGGCAACAAGGGCTACTTCTACGAGCCCACCGTCATGACCGACGTGCCGCTCAACGCAAAGATCATGAACGACGAGCCGTTCGGCCCGCTGGCGCCGATCACGTCGTTCAAGGACTTCGACGGCCTGGTGAAGGAGGCGAACCGCCTGCCCTGGGGCCTGGCGGCCTACGCCTACACCCGCAACACCAAGACCGCGGCCGCGATCGGTGCTGCATTCGAAAGCGGCATGGTCTCGATCAACCACCACGGTCTCGCGCTGCCGGAAGTGCCGTTCGGTGGCGTCAAGGATTCGGGCTACGGGTCGGAAGGCGGCCTCGAGGCGCTCGAGGCGTACCTCAACACCAAGTTCGTCAGCCAGCTGGGGATGTAGAGATGGCGCTTCCTCCCCAGCGCGGGCTCCGCGCTGGGG
>JAEZHS010000014.1 GCA_023436825.1 Pseudomonadota bacterium
AGATGGAGGCGCACATTGGCGAAGCGCTTCAGGCCCTCGCGCAGCACGGCCTCGAGGATCGGCTGATGGAAGTACCAGTTGCCGGCCCAGCCGTGCGGACCCGGCCCGACGATCCCGCGACGCACCATCAGCGTGCGGCCTTCGCCGCTGACGAAGTGCATGCCGCGCGATGAGGCACGGGCGACATTGGCGATCTTTCCAGCAAGTCCCGCGTTCTGGAAGATGCGCATGACCTCGCCGTCGAAATGCACGGCGCGTGGCAGAGGGAAGATCTCGCGCTCGCGGTCGTAGATGTCGACCGCGAGCCCGGATTGCCCAAGCAGGTTCGCTAGAAGCGCGCCGACCGGGCCGCAGCCGACGATGGCAACATCAGCACTCAGGAATGCAGCGCCTCCCAGACGCGCTCGGGTGTGGCCGGCATATTAATATGCTTGCCGTCCAGCGCATCGGAGATCGCGTTCATCACCGACGGAAGCGAGCCCGCGCAGCCCGCCTCGCCGCAGCCCTTGGCGCCCAGCACGTTGGTCTTGGCCGGCACCGAGTGATAGTCCATGCGGAAGGAAGGAGTGTCGGATGCCCGTGGCAGCGCGTAATCCGTGAAGCTGCCGGTCAGGAACTGACCGTCTTCGTTGTAGACGCAGTGCTCGAACAGCGCCTGGCCGATACCCTGCACGACGCCGCCATGGCTCTGGCCCTCGACCAGCAGCGGATTGATGACCGTGCCGAAGTCGCTGACCATGGTGTAGTTCACGACATCGACCCAGCCGGTGTCGGGATCGATCTCGACCTCGGCGACATGGGCGCCGTTGGGAAAGGCCGACGGCGCGGCCTCGTGGACGTGGCTGACGTCCAGCGTGTCAGGCACTCCTTCCGGCAGCGTCATCCCGCTGCGCAGGCGCTCGGCCAGCTCCATGATGCCGATGCCACGGTCGGTGCCGACGATGGTAAAGCGGCCGAGCCTGAACTCGATATCGGCCGGCGAGGCTTCGAGCGCCACGCCTGCGATCTGCTTGCCCTTGTCGATCACCTTGTCGGAGGCTTCGACGATGGCAGCGCCGCTCGCCATGATCGACTTCGAGCCGCCGGTGCCGCCGCCCGCGATCAGGAGATCGCTGTCGCCCTGGATCAGCTTGATCCTGTGGAACGGCACCCCCAGCTTTTCGGTCAGCACCTGCGCGAAGGCCGACCAGTGGCCCTGGCCATAGTCCAGCGTGCCGGTGATGATCGAGACGTCGCCGTTGGGCTCGAAGCGGATGCCGCCCATCTCCTTCATCGGCGGCGCCGTGACCTCGAGATAGTCGCCGATGCCGAGGCCGCGCAGCTTGCCGCGCTGCTTGCTTTCGGCCTTGCGCGCCTCGAAGCCGGCGACGTCGGCAAGCTTAAGCGCCTTGTCGAGCAGGGCCGTGAACTCACCGCTGTCGTAGGTCGTGCCCGATGCGGTTTTGAAGGGCATCTCCTCGGGTTTGATGTGGTTGCGTCTGCGCATCTCGATCCGGTCGATGCCCATCTCGCGCGACGCCGTGTCGATCAGCCTTTCCATGAAGTAGTTGGCCTCGGGGCGTCCTGCGCCGCGGTAGGCGCCGACCGGCGAGGTGTTGGTGAAGGAAACCTTGGTCGCGACCTCGATCAGCGGCGTGCGGTAGATCGCGGCAAGATTGCGCGTGACGCCCATCGAGCCCATCAGCGGACCGACGTTGGCAAGATAGGCGCCGACATTGGCGAAGCCCGTGAGGCGCACCGCGAGAAAACTGCCGTCCTTGTCGAGCGCCAGTTCGGCATCGAAGTCGTGGTCACGGCCATGCTGGTCGCTCAGAAACGCCCCCGAGCGATCGTCGGTCCACTTCACCGGACGGCCCAGGATCTTCGAAGCATGGAACAGTCCAGCATATTCCGGGTAGGGCGAGCCCTTCATGCCGAACGAGCCGCCGACATTGCCGGTCAGGATGCGCATTTGGTCCGGCTTGATCTTGAGCAGGTCGGCCATCTGGTGTTTCAGGCCGTAGGCGCCCTGGTTGCCGCAGCGCAGGATGTAGCGGTCGCTCTTGGCGTCGTACTCGGCGAGGGCCGAGCGTGGCTCCATGGCGCAGACGACGATGCGATTGCTCACCAGGCGGAGCCGCGTAACGTGCGCGGCCTTCGCAAAGGCCTCGGCCACCTTGGCCGTGTCGCCATAGAGGTAGTCGACGCAGATGTTGCCGGGCGCATCGTCGAACACCAGCGGCGCCCCAGGTTGCGCGGCTTCTCGGGCGTCGGTGACCGCGGCCAGCTGCTCGATGTCCACCATTACCGCTTCGGCCGCGTCCTTGGCCTGCGCCAACGTTTCGGCGACGACGAAGGCCACCGGGTCGCCCACGAACCGCACCTTGTCGGTGGCGAGCGAATGGCGCGTCGGCATCTTCATCGGCGTGCCGTCGCGGTTCGGCACCGGGATCAGGGTCTTGAGCGGCCCGTAACCCGCCTCGTTCAGGTCATTGCCGGTCCACACACCCAGGACTCCCGGCATGCCCTTGGCTGCGGCGGTATCGATGTCTCTGATCACCCCGTGGGCCATCTGGCTACGCACCATGTAGCACCATGCCAGGTTGGGCAGGCTGAGATCGTCGGTGTAGCGGCCTTGGCCCCTCAGCAGAGTGGGGTCTTCCTGACGCGGCACGGGCTGGCCGATGCCGAATTTCATCAAACTAACATCGTCCGCGGCCATTGGCGCGTTCATGGGCAGTCCGTTCGCAAAAGGTGGGGAGACAAGGCATTCATATCGTATCGATCGGGCTCTTCCGCCAGTCCGCAATGCAGGTCTCGTATCGCGGTTTGACCTGTCTCTCGGCACTGGCACCGCGCAGGGACCGTGCCAACAATGACCCGAGAACGACCACATCGCCGTTACGGAGGTATTTCGGTGTCTGCCATTGCCTGGGAACTGCCGGAGGACGTGCGCGCAGTGCGCGACGGCCTGCTCGATTTCGCGCGCAAGGAGATCCTGCCGCGCCACGCGGCACATCGCGACCTGTTCGAGGATCCGCGCCGGCTCTATCGCGAGGACGGGCGGTTTTCAGACGCTCTGAAGGCGCTGATCGACGATGTGCGACGCGTGTCGGCCAAAGCCGGCTACTACAATATGTGCGTGCCCGAATCGCTGGGCGGCGGCGGGCTGGGGCATCTTGCCTACTATGTCGGTTGGGAGGCGCTTTTCCGGCAGTGCGGGCCGCAGAACTGGCTGATGCTCTATGTCATCAGCCACTGGGCCTTCGGGCCGAGCCGGCTGCTCGAGAAAGTCACCGACGAGGCGCGCGAGCGCATGCTGGCGCCGATGATGGCGGGCGAGGCGTCGATGTGCTTCGGCCTGTCGGAACCCGGAGCCGGTTCGGACGCCGCTGCGCTCGCCACAAAGGCGCGGCCCGACGGCAACGGCTGGCGCCTCACCGGCCGCAAGATCTGGACGTCCAATGCGCCAGTCGCGGACTACTGCATCGTCTTTGCGGTGACCGATCCCGAGCGCGCGGCGCAGCGCCGCGGCGGCATCAGCGCGTTCCTGGTGCCCACGGACTCTCCGGGCTTCGAGGTCCAGCGCGTCATAAAGCTGTTCGGCCATATCGGCGGCGACGAGGCCGAATTGCGCCTGGAGGATGTGCGCGTCGAACCCTGGCAGGTCGTGGGCGAACTGCATCAGGGCTTTGCCGCCGCGCTCTACGGCGTGTCTTTGGGCCGCATCTACAACTCGGCCCGCGCCGTCGGCTACGGACGTTGGGCACTCGAGCTCGCCCTGGAATACGCCAAGACGCGCACGGCCTTCGACCGGCCGATCGCCGACTACCAGGGCGTCACCTTCCCGCTGGCGGAGAGCGCCACCGAGTTGCATGGCGCGCATCTGATGGGGCTGAACGCCGCGCTGTTGCTCGACCAGGGCGCGCCCGCGATCAAGGAACTATCGATGGCCAAGGCCTACTCGGTGCAGGTCGGCTACCGCGCCGTCGATCGCGCCATGCAGACCCACGGCGCCATGGGGTTCACGAACGAGGTCGGCCTGCACCACGCCTGGCACTCGTTGCGCATCGTCAACGTCGCCGACGGCACCAACGAGATCCTGAACCGCGGCATCGTGCAGCGGCTGCTCAAGGGCGATGTCGAGCTCTGAGCAGTGTGTTAATCATGGGCGATGTCGAACCTCGATCCCGTCACCCTGACGGTCATCCAGAACGGCCTGATCCAGGTCTGCAACGAGATGGACCTGGCCTTCGTGCGCGCGGCATTCTCGCCGGTGATCTCGGAGGGCATGGACCGGTCCGACGGCATCTACGATGCGGCTGACGGCGCCCTGATCGCCCAGGGCGAGCTCGGCCTGCCGGTGTTCGTCGGCACCATGCAATTCTCGACGCAGGCGGTGATCGAACGCGTCAAGAGCCACTACGCCGGCAAGGTCGATCCGGGCGACGTGTTCATCGTCAACGATCCCTATCTCGGCGGGACGCATCTCATGGACGTGCGGTTCGTGAAGCCGTTCTTCTACAAGGGCGAGCTTTTCGCCTGGCTGGCCAATACCGGCCACTGGCCCGATGTCGGCGGCATGGTGCCGGGCGGCTTTTCGGCGAGCGCGACGGAAGTCGAGCAGGAAGGCCTGCGCCTGCCGCCGATAAAATTCTTCAAGAAGGGCGAGATGGATCAGGAGATCCTGTCGATCATCCTGAGCAACATCCGCATCGCCGACCAGCGCATCGGCGACATCAAGGCCCAGGCCGCCGCCCTCACGACCGGTGAGCAGAGGTTGGCGGCGCTGATCGACCGCTACGGTGCGGAGGTCGTGCGCCAGGCGATCGCCGAGATGCGCCATCGCGCCGAGCGCCAGATGCGTGCGAAGATCGCCGGCATCCCCGACGGCGTTTACGAAGGCAGCTCGCAGGTCGACAGCGACGGCGTGGTCGACGAGCCGCTGGTGATCAGGATGAAGATCACCAAGAAGGGCGAAGATCTCACCTTCGACATGACGGGCTCGAGCCCGCCCTGCCGCGGTCCGATGAACAGCGTCATCGCCACCACCAAATCGGCGATCTACCTGGCGGTGAAGCACATCTTCCCCGACGTGCCGATCAATGCCGGCACTTTCGAGCCGCTCAGAATCGTCGAGCCCGAGGGCACGTTCCTCTATGCCAGGTATCCGCGGCCGGTGTCGGGCTGCGCCGCCGAGGTCAGCCAGCGCATCGCCGAGGCGGTGTTCGCGGCGATGACCAAGGCGATCCCGGACCAGCTGTTCGCGGCGCCCGCGGGCACGTCGGGCAATCTCGGCGTCGGCGGCTACGATCCCGAGCGCAACCGCAACTACATCATGTATCTCTTCACCGGGGGCGGTTACGGCGGCTTCCAGGGCGGCGATGGCTTGAGCAACGGCTGCTCGACCATCGGCATCTCCAAGATGCCGCCGGTCGAGGTGCTGGAGCAGTTCTATCCCGTGCTGTTCGAAGAGTTCTCGCTGCGCGAGGGCTCGGGCGGCGCCGGCGAGTTCCGCGGCGGCTTCGGCATCAACTACGCGATCAGGCTGCGCCGTGGCGAGGCGCGCGTCTCCATGGTGATGGACCACGGCCGCACCGGCCCGCAGGGCGTCCTGGGTGGCAAGGACGGCGGCACCAACACCGTCGAGGTGAGCCAGCGCGGCAAGACGTACCGGCCGCCGCATCTCTCCAAGGACCAGGACATCCAGATCGGCGTCGGCGACGTGGTGCGCGTGTCGACGCCGGGCGGCGGCGGCTTCGGCGATCCGGCCAGGCGCGATCCGGTTGCGATCGCCCGCGACGTGGCGCGCGGCTACTACACGCAGGCCGAGGTGCGCGAGAAGTTCGGCGCGCAATGATGCTTGCCCGGCGTGTCTTGCTCGCGCTGCCGGTCGCGGTGGCCGCCAAAGCCGTTGCGGCGCAATCGACCTGGTACGCCGTGCGTGGACCCGGCAATGCCTTCTTCGTCGATATGCCGGGTGAGCCGATCTACAAGGTGATCGACACGCAGTCGCCCGGCGGCACCGCCTTCGCCTATCACTCCTACAGCCTCGAATATCGCCGCCTGTCCTTCGTGGCGCAGACCGCGCTGTTGCCGGCCGATATCGATCTGCGCCAGCCGCGGGCCTACCTGCAATCCGTGCTCGATGACCGCGCACAGCGCCTGGCCGGCGGCAAATGGACCAGCGTCAACTGGCGCGACATGAATGGTGTGCCGGCGGCCGAATCCGTGGGCTCGGTGCAGGGCGGCACCGTGCTGCGCCAGCTCGTGCTGCTGAAGGGCCGGCGCTACGTGTCGCTCGCCTATCTCGCACCGGCCGATGCCCAGCGCACACCGGAAGCCGATCGTTTCTTCGGATCATTGAGGTTGGGAGCATGAGCAGGCCGCGTATCCACATCCTGGCGCTCGGCGGCACGATCGCCACGCGGCCAGACTCCAGCGGCGTCATGCAGATGGGCGCGGGCGCCGACGATCTCGTGAAGGCAGTGCCCTTGCTCGGCACACTGGCCGAGATCGAGGCCGAGACGGTGTCGCGCGTCGGCAGCCATTCGCTCTCGTTCGACCAGATCCACGCGCTCGCGGCCAGGATCGCGGCCTCGGCGGCCGAGGGCGTGATCGTGACGCAGGGCACCGACACGCTGGAGGAGACGGCCTTCCTGCTCGACCTGCTGCTCGACCGCGACGTGCCGGTGATCGTCACGGCGGCGATGCGCAATCCGTCGCTCACGTCGCCCGATGGTCCGGGCAACCTGCTGGCTGCCGTGCGGGTGGCTTGCGATCCGTGGATTCGTGACCACGCACGGTCGCTCGGCGTCATGGCGGTGATGCTGGACGAGGTCTACGCGGCAGCCGACGTCATCAAGGCCCATCCCACGCGTCTCAACGCCTTCGCCTCGCCGCAGACCGGACCGCTCGCGGCCCTCGTCGAGGATCGCATCGTCCCGCTCAGCCTACCGGTGCGCGATGCCATCGAGGCGACGCGCAGGCTGCTGGGCAAGGTCGATGGAACGGCCCAGCCGGTGGCGCTGCTGTGGATGGGGCTCGACGAGCCGGGTCGCCTGATCGATGCGATGCTGAGCGCGTCCGACCACCTCGGCTATCGCGGCGCCGTCGTGGCGGCCATGGGCGGCGGTCACATCCCGGAACGCCTGGCGGAGGTCGCCGGGCGTCTGGCGTCGGCGATGCCTGCGGTCGTGTCGCCGCGCGCCGGCGGTGGGCCGATGCTGCGCCAGACCTACGGCGGTCCGACGTCGGAGATCGGCCTGCGCAAGGCCGGCTTGATCTGGGGCGGCCGCCTACATCCCCTGAAGGCACGTGTGCTGCTCGAGACCTGCCTGAGGGCCAGCCTGCCGCGCGCGGCCATCACCGAGCTGTTCGACGCCTGGGGGTGAACTACGGGCGCGCTTTGCCGCGGCGAAGCCGTGCATGCCGGCGTGCCATTGCAGCGCGACCACCATGCCCTTGATGGGTTGCAGCATGCCGAGCGACAGGATCAGCACCAGCGGCAGCCAGATCGCCGCGTGCACCCAGTAGGACGGTGCCCAGGCCAGCTCGACGTAGAGCGTCAACGGCACGACGATGTGACCGACGACCACGATCACCAGGTAGGCCGGGAAGTCGTCGGCGCGATGATGATGAAGGGGCTCACCACAGGACTCGCAGGCGTCGGCGACCTTCATGAAGCGGCGGAACAGACGGCCCTTGCCGCAGGCCGGGCAGCGACCGCGCAGGCCGTTCAACAGGGCAAGACCGGCTTTCGGCTCCATGGCAATTCTCCCTTCAGGTGCTTGCCAATATCCATACAATAGGCCATACATACAATGGCAATAGAGGCAAATTGTATGGATTGGGTCCCTACACTCGGTGATGGCATCGGCCCCGTCTACGAAGGCATCGTGAGTGCCCTCGCGGCCGACATCGCGTCGGGCCGCCTGCATCGCGGCGATCGCCTGCCGACGCATCGTGCGCTCGCTAAGGCGTTGGGCGTCGACCTCACCACGGTGACCCGTGCCTACAACGAGGCGCGGCGGCGCGGTCTCACGGAGGCGCGTGTGGGGCAGGGGACCTTCGTCGCCGAAAGCAGCGTGCGCGCGCCACGCGCGGCCGCCGCCGGCATCGACTTCGACCTGTCGATGAACCTGCCGCCGGAGCCGATCGAGGCCGACCTCGAAGGCCGTGTGTCTCGCGGGTTGGCAGCCCTGCAGCGCGACTATGGCATCTCCGATTTCCTGAGCTACCAGCAGGCCGGCGGCAGCGACTCCGATCGCGACGTCGCAGCCGACTGGCTGCGCCGGCGCGTGCGCAACGCGGAGGCGCGTCGCCTCGTCGTGTCGCCGGGAACGCAGACCGCGCTGCTGGCCATGCTGTTGGCAACGACCCAGCCAGGCGACGTGGTGCTGACTGATCGTCTCACCTATCCGGGGTTCAAGGCGGCCGCGGCGGCGCTCGGCGTCAAGCTGATCGGCGTCGAGGCGGACGGCGAGGGCGTGATCCCGGCCGCCCTCGATGAGGCTGTCCGCCGGCAGTCGCCCAAGGCCGTGTATCTCGTGCCCACCATCCACAATCCGACGACGGCGACGATGGGCGCGGCGCGGCGCGAGCAGATCGCCGCCGTGATCCGCCGACACAACCTGCTGCTGTTCGAGGACGATGCCTATGGCAGCCTCGATCCCAAGGCCCAGCCGATCGCGACCCTGATCCCCGAACGGGCCTATCTGGCGGCGAGCCTGTCCAAATGCATCGCGCCCGGCCTGCGCGTGTCGTTCGTGTTGACGCCCGATCGCACCGCCGCGTCGACCATCGCCAATGCCCTGCGCACGGTGTCGCAGATGCCGGTGCCGCTGACGGTGGCGCTGGCGCTGCGCTGGCTGAAGGATGGCGGTGCGGACGCCATCGTCGCGGCCGTCGCCGCCGAGGCTGCGGCAAGACAGAAGCTGGCGGCCAAGGCGCTTTCGGGGCACACTTATGCTGCGCATCCCAAGGGCCATCATATCTGGGTGGCGCTGCCGCCGACGTGGACCCGAGCGGAGTTCGCCGCGCACGTTCAACGACAGGGGCTCGCTGTGGTGACCAGCGACAGCTTCAGCGTAGACGGCAATCCCGAGCACGCCATCCGCGTGGCGCTCGGTGCGGCGCGCAGTCGTTCGGACCTCGTCGGTGCGCTGGATGTACTGACTGTCGCATTGAAATCGCCGGCCTTTGCCTCACGTATAGTTTGAGACGGCGCCTGCTTGCCGGGGGAGAAAGCCCATGTTCGAGTCATTGGACGCAACCCTGTTGGCCCGACTGCAGTTCGCCTTCACCGTCTCGTTCCATTTCATCTTTCCGTCATTCACCATCGGGCTCGCGAGCTATCTCGCCGTGCTCGAGGGGCTGTGGCTGTGGACCGGCCGCTCGGTCTATCTCGACCTCTTCAAATACTGGCTGAAGATCTTCGCGCTCACCTTCGGCATGGGCGTAGTGTCGGGCATCGTCATGTCCTACCAGTTCGGCACCAACTGGTCGGTGTTCTCCGATAAGGCGGGCCCGATTGTCGGCCCGCTGATGGCCTATGAGGTGCTGACGGCGTTCTTCCTCGAGGCCGGCTTCCTCGGCGTCATGCTGTTCGGCATGGACCGGGTCGGCAAGACGCTGCACTTCGTGGCGACGCTCGCGGTTGCCGTCGGCACCTTCATCTCGGCCTTCTGGATCCTCGCGGCCAACAGCTGGATGCAGACGCCCGTGGGTCACACCATCGCCGCCAACGGCCAGTTCCAGCCGGCCGACTGGCTCGCCATCATCTTCAATCCGTCGTTCCCCTATCGGCTGGTGCACACGGTGTTCGCTGCGTACCTCACGACGGCGCTGGTGGTGGGCGCGGTCGGCGCCTGGCATCTGCTGCGCGAGCGCGCCAACGAGGGTGCGCGCACCATGTTCTCCATGGCCATGGGCATGATCACCGTGGTGGCGCCGCTGCAGATCCTGGCCGGCGACCAGCACGGGCTGAACACGGAGGAGCACCAGCCGGTGAAGATCATGGCCATGGAAGGCCACTTCAAGAGCTACCCCGACGGTGCGCCCTTTGTGGTGGTCGCCTGGCCCGACCAGGCCGAGGGCAAGAACCTCTACGCCGTGGAGATTCCCAAGGCCTCGTCGCTGATCCTGAAGCACTCGCTCGATGCGCCGCTGAAAGGCCTCGACACGGTCGACCGCAAGGACTGGCCGCCGGTGGCGATCGTGTTCTGGGCCTTCCGGATCATGGTCGGCCTGGGAACGCTGATGCTGGTGCTCGGGTTGGTCAGCCTGTGGGCGAGGGTGCGCCACAGGCTCTACGACTGGCCGTTGTTGCATCGCTTCGCGATCGCCATGGGACCGGCGGGCTTCGTCGCCGTGATCGCGGGCTGGGTAACGACCGAGGTCGGTCGCCAGCCCTTCACGGTGCACGGCCTGTTGCGCACTGCCGATTCGGTGTCGCCTCTGCAGGCGCCGGCCGTGGCGACGTCGCTGCTCGCCTTCATCGTCGTCTATTTCATCGTGTTCGGCGCAGGCGTGCTCTACATCCTGCGGCTGATGAGCCACTCGCCACGTCGCGACGAGGAGGGGCCGCAGCGCGACCAGCCGGTGCGCGCGGCGGGCATCACGCCCGCACCCCAGGTCGCCGAAGGAGGCAACTGACCATGCTCACCTTCGACCTGCCCACCATCTGGGCCTTTATCATCGCCTTCGCGATCTTCGCCTATGTCGTGATGGACGGCTTCGACCTCGGCATCGGCATCCTGTTCTCGCGCATCCCGGTCGGCCATGAGCGCGACACCGCGATGAACTCCATCGCGCCGGTCTGGGACGGCAACGAGACCTGGCTGGTGCTGGGCGGCGGCGGCCTGCTGGCGGCCTTCCCTCTGGCCTACGGCACCATCCTGTCGGCGCTGTATGCGCCGATCGTCGCCATGCTGCTGGCGCTGATCTTTCGGGGCGTCGCCTTCGAGTTCCGCTGGCGCGATCCCGGCCATCGCCCCTGGTGGGATCTCGCGTTCAGCGTCGGCTCGATCGGTGCAGCCCTGGCTCAGGGCATCACGCTCGGCGCGCTGCTGCAGGGCATCGCCGTCGACAATCGCGCCTACACAGGCGGCTGGTTCGACTGGCTGACGCCGTTCAGCGTGCTGGTCGGCGTGAGCCTGGTCGTCGGCTACGCGCTGCTGGGCGCGACATGGCTGATCATGAAGAGCGAGGGCACGCTGCAGGCGCGCGCCTATCGCCTGGCGTTCGGGCTCGGTATCGCCACCATCGTGGCGATCGCCGCGGTGAGTGCCGCGACGCCCTTCCTCAGCCACGCCTACTGGGAGCGCTGGTTCGCCTGGCCGCAGGTCCTGTTCACCGCGCAGGTGCCGCTGCTCGTCACCATCGCCACGGTGGTCTTCTTCGCGAGCCTGGTGCGGCGGCATCACTACACGCCGTTCCTGATGGCCCTGCTGATCTTCACCTTGAGCCTGGCCGGCCTCGGCATCAGCCTGTTCCCCTACGTCGTGCCGACCAAGATCACGATCTGGGAGGCCGCGGCGCCGGCGGCGAGCCTGAAGTTCATGCTGCCCGGCGCGCTGATCATGGTGCCGATCATCCTGGCCTATACCGGCTATTCCTACTGGGTGTTCCGCGGCAAGACCGGTCACGAGGGCTACCATTGAGGGGCGGTCGCTGATGCCCAAGGCCCGGCAGTGGCTGTGGTTCGTCGCCCTATGGGCCGCCGGCGTCGGCGTCACCGCGCTGGTGGGCTACGCCATCAAGCTGTGGCTGAAGTGAACACTGTCATCCCGAGCGTAGCGAAGGATGACAGTTATGTCGTGCGCCGCAGCGGCCGGCAGTTGAAGGCGATCGGCTTGGCGGTGCCGGTCTCGCGCAGCGACGCAAGATCGTCGCGGCCGACCCATTCATTCGCGGTGTCGACATAGCGGAAGCCGCTGCCGGTCGGCTGGTACTCCATGCGCAAGGTCCGGCCGTCCACGGTCACCGAGGCCCGGTTCTTGGCGTAGACCACGCTCACTTCCTTGCGGCCGTCGCAGAGATAGGCGATGCCGGCGGGCGTCGGATCGTCCGGTGCCGGCCGCGGAATGAGGGTCGTCACCGGCTGCTGCTCCTTGGTGCAGCCGACAAAAAGCAGGATCGCCAGAATCGACAGGCGCTTCATCGTGCGCTTTCCTTTCCTCCCCATGTCACTATAGCGGAAAGGGATTCGATGCCACACGTCAAGCTCCGGGACGGCGCCGAGCTCCACTACGAAAGTCGGGGGAACGGGCCGCCATTGTTCCTGGTCCCAGGACTGGGCGGCGACGGTCGTTTCTGGGACGCGAACGTCGCCGGACTAGCCGAACATTTCACCGTGGTCGTGCATGATCATCGCGGCACGGCGCGCAGCACGCTGTCGAAGATCACCTATTCGGTGGCGCAGATGGCCGATGACGCCCTGCAACTGATCGATGCCCTGGGCTACGACAAGGTGCACTGGTGCGGTCACTCGACCGGCGGCGCCATGGGCCAGGTCCTGGCCATCGAGCATCCCGACCGCATCGACCGGCTGGTGCTGAGCGCCACCTGGGCCAAGACCGATGCCTTCTTCCGCCGCTTGTTCGAGGTCCGCTCCTTGGTGCTGAAGGAGCTCGGGCCGGAGGCCTATCTCAAGAGCAGCGCGCTGGCGCTCAACATGCCCTCGTGGGTGCGCGATCACGATGCCGATCTCGCCATCGCCGAGGCCAAGGCCGCCGCAACCATTCCCATCCCGGAGATCGTGCTGTCGCGCATCGCCGCCATCGTCGCCCACGACCGGCGCGACCAGCTGCAGAAGGTGCGCGCGCCGACGCTCGCCCTCTGCGCCCGCGACGATACGGTGACCCCCCTCTACTTCACCGAGGATCTGGTGCGCCTGATCCCCGGCGCCCGGGCCTATGTCTTTCCCGATGGCGGCCATCTGTTTCCGAACGTGCATGGCGCCGAGTTTCGTCGTGTAATGACGTCCTTCCTTCTGGAGTCCCGATAGCCACATGAAGATCGAACCCAAGATCGCCGCCGCCACCGCCGAGCTGACCGCCATCCGGCGCGACATTCATGCCCATCCCGAGCTCGGTTTCGAGGAGGAGCGGACGTCCAAGATCGTGGCGACCAAGCTCAAGGAATGGGGCTGCGAGGTCACGACCGGCATCGGCAAGACCGGCGTGGTCGGCACCATCCGCGTCGGCAACAACCCGCGCGCCATCGGCCTGCGCGCCGACATGGATGCGCTGCCGATGGACGAGCACAACACCTTCGCTCACCGCAGCCGTCACCAGGGCCGCATGCACGCCTGCGGGCACGACGGCCACACGACGATGCTGCTGGGCGCCGCCAGGTACCTCTCGGCCACCCGCAACTTCGACGGCACGGTGCACTTCATCTTCCAGCCGGCCGAGGAGGGTCGCGGCGGTGCCGAGGCCATGGTCAAGGACGGCCTGTTCGAGAAGTTCCCCTGCGAGCAGATCTTCGGCATGCACAACAGGCCGAAGCTCGATGTCGGCAAGTTCGCCATCCGCCCGGGTCCGCAGATGGCGGGCGGCGGCCTGTTCGACATCAAGATCACGGGCAAGGGCGCGCACGGCGCGCGGCCCGAGACCGGCATCGACCCGGTGATCATCGCCACGCAGATCATCTCGGCCCTGCAGAGCGTGGTGTCGCGCAACGTGGCGCCGCTCGATTCGGCGGTGATCTCGGTCACCCAGATGCATGCCGGCGACGCCTACAACGTCATCCCGCAGGAGGCCGTGCTGCGCGGCACCATCCGCGCCTTCCGCAAGGAGACCATGGCGCTGGTCAAGGAACGCATCGAGACGATCTCGAAGGGCATCGCTCAGACGCTGGGCGGCAAGGCCGAACCCGACGTGCGCATCGCCTTCCCGCCGCTGGTGAACGACAAGGATTCGGTGAAGTTCATCGCCGACGTGGCGGCCGAGATCGTCGGCGAGGAGAACATGAACCGCGAAGGCCCGTTCGTCATGGCTTCCGAGGACTTCTCCTACATGCTGGAAAAGGTGCCGGGCGCCTTCATCAACATCGGCAACGGCGGCGGCGAGGGCGGTTGCGAGGTCCACAATCCGGGCTACGACTTCAACGACGAGATCATCACGCTCGGCGCCACCCTGTGGTCGCGCGTGGTCGAGAGGAAGCTCGCCAAGGATGCGCGGTAGGGCATGAGCGAGGCCACGGAATCCAGGTTGGGAAGCATCGGTCGCTGGCTGCTGCGGGACCTGCCGTACGCCGCGATGCTGGTGCTCGCCGTGGGTGGTATCGTCTTGACCAGCTTCCGTGGGCCTACGACCTACTTCTATTGGATGGCGCTGGCGCCGATCTACGCGTTGATCGTCATCGCGTCGGGCTGGCGCCAGCTCGAGACGGGAGCCGAGCGCATGCGGTTGGTGGTGACCCAGGTAATGCACTGGGCCGCCTTCCTGGGTGCGATGTGGCTGATGTTCCTTCCCGAGGTGCGCGGCGTGGTCAACGACAACGCCACCAGCCTCACCCTGCTCATCCTGCTGGCGCTGGGAACTTTCGTCGCCGGCGTGCACGCTGCGGTGTGGCGTATCAGCGCTGTCGGCGTCTTCCTCGCGCTGTCGGTGCCGGCGGTGGCCTGGGTCCAGGAATCAGCCATGTTGCTGCTGGTCGGCGCCATGCTGCTGATCGTCGTCGGTGCCGCCTTCTGGTGGATGTGGCGGCGCGAAACCAGGGCCTGACTGCCTGCGCAACGAGGCCGAGGCGTCGGTCGTTTCCTGTCCGAGGACAGGAGGCGTCGATGACCAAGCAAGTGATGAAGCCCAGGCGCAAGGCAAAGCTGCCGCAGGCGCCGCCCATGGAGCCGCGCCACAAGCGCACCCTGATCGTGGTGGCCGACGGCGCCCGCGCCCGCTTCTTCGAGCCGCGGCATGAGGCCCGCGCGCTCGTTCCCGCGGCCCGGGCCGACATGGTCGCTCCAGAAAGCCGGATGCAGAACCAGGAAATCGTTGCGGACAAGCCGGGCCGCGGCTTTGGGTCGGCCGACGCCAGCACCCATCGTCACGCCTTCGAGCCGCAGCATGATCCGCACAAGCTCGAGAAGCACAACTTCATGGCGGAACTGGCGCGAGCCCTGGATGGACTCTGCGGCCGATACGATCGTCTGGTCGTCGTGGCGCCACCCCGCAGTCTGGGCGAGCTGGACACCCTTTTGACGCCGCAGGTGAAGAAGATCGTGAGCCATCAGATCCCGAAGGATCTGACGGGCGTCAGTCAGCCTGACTTGTGGGATGCGCTGGAGAAGGTGCTGCCGACGCCCGTCCTCGCCTAGCTAGAGCGCGATGCGCCCAGGTGAAATCACTGGACCCATCGTGCCCGGTGGAACAAGCACCGCCAGCGCGCGCGAATGGGAGCAAGCGGAACCGCGTGCGCGGTTCCACCTGCTCCCATTCCGCTCCAGCCGGTCTCAATCCGGCCGGTCGAGCGTGCGGTCCATACGCTTGTGCAGCGACTTCACCTCCTGCCGCATGACCTTGGCGCGATCCTGCAGGCGCCGGCGCGCGCGGCGGAAGGCGTCGCTGACGGCGAATTGCGGATCGGCGAAGCGCTCGTCGAGGCCGGGGGTGCGGTCGATGTCGACCGTCGTGCCGCCGGGCATCTTGATATGAACGGTGACTTCGTAAGGACCGCCGGTGCGACGATTGCCGTCAGGCAGCTTGAACACGACATGGCAGGCCGTCATGCGACCGAAGAATTGCTCGAGATGGTCGGCTTGCTCCTCGATGAGTCGCCGGATGGCGTCGCTGGAAGGAGTGTTCTGGAAGGTAATCCTGAGCGGCGTATGCATACGGTCCTCCTTCGTTCAGGCGTTCGTTCAAGAACGCGAGGCGTGCGGACCAAGTTGCAGACGGCGCACCTGGCCCGCAACACGATGCGAGCCTAGCACCAAGCGGTGCCGATGCCGAGATGTCGATCGGTTTTTAGTCACCCGCCGCGACGGCCGGGCCGCGCTCGGCTGCCGGCGGCTGCGCGACGCGATGAGTCACCATGCGGTGATGCAGGGCGCGGATGGTGTCGCTGCCGCGGGTGAGGCAGAGCCAGGGAAACAGGCCGTGCACGAAGCAGGCGGCCGCGCCGACCAGCATGCTGCTGCCGAAGCCGAAGGCCGAGCCCATGTGCTGCAGGTAGGTTTCGTTGACCGTGGCGGGATGGTCGGTGAAGCGGCGAAGCATTCAGCAATTCTAGGCGCCGATGCGGAAAAACGGCTTGCTAACTTCGCATTGCTTGCGGCTAACTCGGGAAAATGTTTCCAAGGAACTGGACGTGGGCGAAAAAATTACACTGGATTCCTTCGACAAGAAGATACTGGATTGCCTCCAGGACGAAGCCGACATGGCCTTGGCCGAGATCGCCCGCCGCGTCGGCCTGTCGACCACGCCGTGCTGGCGGCGCATCAACCGCCTGCAGGAGGCCGGCATCATCAAGGCCCGCGTCGCGCTGCTCGAGCGCAAGGCGGTGAATGCCGGCGTCACGGTGTTCGTGGCGGTACGCACCAACCAGCACACCGCCCAGTGGCTCAGCCGTTTCGCCAAGGCGGTGGCGTCCTTTCCGGAGGTCATGGACTGCTATCGCATGAGCGGCGAGATCGACTACCTGATCCGCCTGGCGCTGCCCGACATCGAGGCCTACGACGCCTTCTACAAGCGCCTGATCGCCAAGGTCGAGTTGAGCGACGTCACCTCGATGTTCGCCATGGAAGAGATCAAGTCGACGACGCGGCTGCCGCTGAACTATCTCCCCTGAGCCTGTCGCTGTGCGAGTGCCCGAGGCCGCAAGGCTGGCGTCGTTCGGACGGCGCCTCTAGGATCGCTGCCGTCCGATTTCGACCGCAGGGGGAACGATGACCACGGGCAACAACCGCAAGAAGGTGCTGATCGTCGGCCGCATGCCGCAGGCCGGCATCGACGTGCTGAAAAACCGCGACGACGTCGACTACGAGATCCTGACCGACGACAGGGTGCCCTCGCTGCATCCCAAGCTCAAGGACGCCAACGCCGTGACCCTGGGCGCCACGCCGTTCCGCCAGGCCGAGCTCGACGCGGCGCCCGGAATGATGGTGGTGGCGCGGCTGGGCGTCGGCTTCGATGCCGTCGAGATCCCGGCGCTCAACAAGCGCAAGATCCCGCTTATGACCACGGGCATCGCCAACTCGGTGTCGGTGGCCGAGCATGCCATGTACATGCTGCTCGCCTCGGCGCGGCTTTCCCGCAAGCACGATCGCTTCGTGCGCGAGAACACCTGGGGCGAGCGCCTGTCCGACCTGCCGGCCGACCTCGCCGGCAAGTCGATCCTGGTGGTCGGCATGGGCCGCATCGGTTCGCGCACGGTCAAGCGCTGCGTCGCCTTCGAGATGGACGTCCATGTGCTCGATCCCAACATCTCGGAAGCCGACATCAAGAAGGCCGGCGCCGCCAAGGTGACCGACCTCAAGGCGATCCTGCCCCAGGTGGATTTCGTCTCGGTGCATTGCCCGAAATCACCGGAGACGGTGAACATGTTCAACAGCGAGACGATCGGGCTGATGAAGCCCGGTGCCTTCCTGGTGAACACCGCGCGCGGCGGCATCGTCAACGAGGAGGCGCTCTATGCGGCGCTCAGCAGCGGCAAGCTGCGCGGCGCGGGCCTCGACGTGCTCGACCGCGAGCCGCCCGATCCGGCCAACAAGCTGTTCGGCCTCGAGAACGTGATCTTCAGCCCGCACATGGCCGGCGTCACCAAGGAGGCCAGCGACCGCATGGCGATGACGGCGATCGAGAACATCCTGAGCGTCTTCGACGGCCGCCCGAACGCGGCGAACGTGGTGAACAAAGAGGTGTTATCGTAGCACACTCGCTGTCATCCCCGGCGTAGCGAGGGACCGTT
>JAEZHS010000031.1 GCA_023436825.1 Pseudomonadota bacterium
CATGATCATGAGCCGCGCGGGGACACGCGCGGTCCGGAAGAGAAGATCAGTACGTCCCCGGGTACTGGCCGCCGTCCATCAGCAGGTTCTGACCGGTGATGTAGCTGGCATGAACGCTGCACAGGAAGGCGCACGCCGCGCCGAACTCCTCGGCCGTGCCGAAGCGGCCGGCCGGATTCATCTTGGCGCCGGCCTGGAACTCTTCCTCGTAGCTCCGGCCGCTCTTGGCAGCGCGCGCCCGGTAGGTGCCGCGCAGGCGATCGGTATCGAACGGTCCCGGCAACAGGCCGTTGATCGTGACGCCGTGGCGCACGGTGACGCGAGCCACGCCGGCGACGAAACCGGTGAGGCCGGAGCGTGCGCCGTTGCTGAGACCCAGAATGTCGATCGGCGCCTTCACCGAACTCGACGTGATGTTCACGATGCGCCCGAAGCCGCGCTTCATCATGCCGTCGACCGACGCCTTGATGAACTCGATGGGCGTCAGCATGTTGGCATCGATCGCCTTGATCCAGTCGTCGCGGTTCCAGTCGCGGAAATCGCCGGGCGGCGGACCGCCGGCGTTGTTGACGATGATGTCGGGCTCGGGACAGGCGGCCAGCACCTGCTTGCGGCCGGCGTCGGTCGTGACATCGACAGCGATCGGCGTCACCTTCACGCCGGTCTTCTTGCGGATCTCTTCCGCGGTCGCCTCGAGTTCGGCCTTGGTGCGCGCGTTGATCACCAGATCGACGCCTTCCTGCGCCAACGCCATGGCACAGCCCTTGCCCAGTCCCTTGCTCGCCGCGCAGACGATCGCCTTGCGGCCCTTGATGCCCATGTCCATCGCTTCACTCCCTTCATCAAAATGCCTCACCCTGAGGAGCGCACGCAGTGCGCGTCTCGAAGGGTGGGCAACACCAAGACTGGTGCCCACCCTTCGAGATGCATCGCTGCGCGATGCTCCTCAGGGTGAGGTGGTGGTTTAGCCGCTCCTCAATTCACGCGAGTCCAAAGTTGCGTTTCGCCGAACATCGGCGCGCCGACATAGCCGCGCAGGCGCAGCTTGCCGTCCGGCTGCAGGCTGATATTGGCGTTGTAGATCTTGCCGTTTTCGCCGTTGTAGATCTGGCCTTCTTCGAAGGTGTTGGGGTCCGATGTCTTCTTGAAGCCCCAGATCAGTGGCATGCCCAGCACCTTGCGGCTGCGCAGCGCCGGATCGGCGTTGCGCCAGTCCGTAGCGACATCAGGCGCGACCACGGTACCGTCCGGTCCACGTGGCTCGATCAGGCCGACGATGGTGCCGCAGATCGGCCCGCCCTTGGGATGGGGGCACGGCGCAATGAGGATCTGCGCCTTGCCCGACGCCGTCAGCCAAGTGCCCATGACCGTCCCCTGCTGCGCCGAGGCGCTCGACGCCAGCAGGCCGAGCAGCGCCACCACCAGGGTGCTTCTCATTCCTGTTCCCTCCCCGACAGCTCGGCCAGCACGTCGGCCGCCAGCCGCCGGTCGATCTCGCGGCCCTCGGCCAGCGCGCGCCGGTCGAGGGCCGCAACGACGCCGCGCGCCGCTTCGGCGGAACGCTCCATGTGCGACACGAGATAGTGCACGACGCCGGGCGCCGCGTGCAATTGCCGATCGGCAAGCTGTTTCAGGATGATAGAGCCCAGCAATTCATCGTCAGGTGCTATCACGGCGACGGCCGGCGCCGCGCGCAGCCGGGAGGCGAGATCGGGCAAGTCGATCCGCCAATGCGCCGGCAGTGCCTGTGCCACCACCAGCAGATGGCCGCGATGCTCGCGGGCGAGATTATAGAGATGGAACAGGGCGCGTTCGGGCGCGCGCTCGGCGTCGTCGATCGCGATCTCGGGCGATGCCGCGATGAGCTCCGAGAGATCGGCGACGCTCTTGCCTTCGAGGTCCCTGCCCTCGATCACCAGCGCACCAGCGCGCACTGCCCAGATGCGCGCAAGATGGGTCTTGCCGCACCCCGGCGGACCGCCAAGCGCCAAGGCGGGCGCGGGCCAGTCAGGCCACCGATCGACCCAGGCCAGCGCCTCGCGATTGCCGTCGGCAACGACGAAGTCTTCGCGCGCATAGGTCGGTGGCGGCAGGGTGAGGTCGAAAGTGAGCTGACGGGCCATCGCTCAGGCGGCGTCGGCGCCGCGATAATACTGGCTGTCGCGATAGCGGCCGATGAGATGACGCGCCACCACGCCGATCACGGCCGCCACCGGGACCGCGATCAGCACGCCCACGAAGCCGAACAACGCGCCGCCCGCCAGCAACGCGAACATGATCCAGACCGGATGCAGGCCGACCCGGTCACCGACCAGCTTGGGCGACAGGACGTTGCCCTCGAGCATCTGGCCGACGAGGAAGACGACCGCCACCTTCACGACGCCTATCCAGTCCGGCGGGAACTGCACTAGCGCCATGCCCAAGGCCATCACGGCACCGACGAAGGTACCGACGAAAGGGATGAACGAAATGGCGCCGGCAATGAGGCCGATGATTAGGCCGAACTTCAGGCCGACCAGCGACAGGCCGATGGCGTAGATGCTGCCGAGCGAGATGCAGACCAGGGCTTGGCCGCGCACGTAGCCGGCGATGGCGGCGTTGGATTCGTGGGCGAGCTTGCGGATCGTGTCCGCATGGTCACGCGGCAAGGCGCCGTCGATGGCGTCGACCAGCCTCTCCCAGTCACGCAGCAGGTAGAAGGTGACGACGGGCGTCAGGAACAAGAGCGCCAGCAGGTTGAAGAATGCGAGGCCGCCCTGCGCCAGCTTGCCGGCAACGGTCCCGGCGACCGCCAGCACCTGGCCGGCGCGCTGCGTCAGCTCTGCCTGCAGTTCGTGGAGGCTGAGGGGCGGCAGGTCGAGCCGTTCGCGAATCGGGTCGATCAGCGGCGTTATGCGCGCCGCCAGCTTCACCGTGTAGTCGGGGAAGCTGAGGATCAGCGATTGGAGCTGGCTGAACAGCGGCGGCACGATGGCCATCGCCACGCCGACGGTGACGAGCACGGCGAGAATCGTGACGGAGGTAGTCGCCCAGGTGCGCGACATGCCGAGCCGCTGCAGCCGCACGACGATCGGATCGAGGAAATAAGCAACGACCATGCCGACTACGAAGGGCAGCAGGATGTCGTTCAGCAGCCACAGCAGCACCAGGAAGATGGCGGCCATCGCCGCCCAGAAGCGCCACCGTGCGGTCTGGCCGGTACCGCTCATCCGTCATGCCCCCGCGGCGGCAATCAGCGGACCTGCAAACGCCACTTGTCGGCGTCCTTGTCGAGCACGAGGCCGGCCGAGGCCAGCGTGCGCTGCAGTTCCTCAGTGGTGCCGAAATACTCCAGCCTGAGCTCGGCACGATCGGATTCGAGCTGGCGTACGACGACGCCCTTCACTGCCGGCACGGCCCCCAGCCGCTGACGCACCTGCACCCAGTCGCCGAGCGCCCGGATCGGCACGTAGACGTCGATCGAATCCTGCGAATCGCGGCGCACCGTGGCGACGCTGCGTCATTGCTCGTCGAGCTTCTGGTGGATCTCCCTGGCCGCAGTGGCGAGCTGGGTCGAGTCGGGAGCGGTCGTGCGCGGAAGCTCGCTGCGCGCTCCGGTCTGCGCGTCGTAGCGCAGGCCGCCGACGGTCAGAGGCCCGCCATCCTTGTTGCCCTCGACGATCGCCACGACGATGGTCGGCGCGCG
>JAEZHS010000064.1 GCA_023436825.1 Pseudomonadota bacterium
TGCCTCCCCCGCGTCGATTATGCCGTTGCAGTTATCCTAAGATCTTAATCCGGGCCAAGAGCCCCGGAGAGTCCTTTGAGTAGATTTACTATCCGGGGTAAGTGGTTGAGTTTGTTGGAAAGCCACAGTTTAACGAAAAACGCCACGGGTGGCGCCGTGGCGTTGGGTTCCTCGGGGCGCCTGGGGGTCAGCGGCGGGTCAGCCGGACGATCTCCCGTTCGACGTAACGTTCGACGAGCTGCGGCAGGTTCTGGTCGAGCCATTCCTTGAGCATCGGCCGCAGCGTCTCCTTGACCAGCTCCTCGACCGTCTTGCCGCTGGTGACGACCGGTCCCGGATCGGTGGCCGCCGGCGGCAGCACGCTGTCCTGGACGGCTTGGCTGAGGCGGGCGAAGGCCGAGGCCGTGCTGCCCGCGACCCCACCGCCCACCAGGCCGGACTCAGCGGGCCTGGCTGGCTCGATCGAAGGCTGCGGCATCTCGGCGGCGCGCACCGGATCGATGCGCGGCAGCGGGATCGGCGGTGGCACGGGAGCCGACTTGGGCTCCTCGATGAGGTCGGTGAGCAGCAATACGTCGTCGCGGCTCGCGCCATGCAGCTTGGGTTCGACCGGCGGCGTCACGGTCGGTCGGCCGCTCGCAGCCTGCGGGCTGCCGACTTGAGCGCGCGCCTCGTCGTCCGAGATGATCTTCCTGATCGACGCCAGGATGTCGTCCATCGACGGGTCGTTGGCGCTCTTGGGGTCTGACATCACTTGCTCCCGAAGCCACCGCTGGTCGTGGTCGTCGGGGCTGGCACCGGCGGCGGGCCCTGCGTCTCGCCGGCGGTCCCCCAGCCGATCCAGCGGGAGCCCACCTCGTTATAATAGCGCTCTTCGTCGTAATACTCGACCGGCAAGGCCATGCTGCGCGCGGTCAGGCGTCCGATGCCCGCCAGCACGCCATAGTACGCGACCTGCGTGTCGCGCCGCGCCTGCACTAGGTTGACCTGGGAATTAAGCAGCTCCTGTTCGGCATTCAACACGTCCAGCGTGGTGCGTGAACCGACCAGCGCTTCCTGGCGCACGCCGTTCAACGCCACTTCGTTGGCGCGTACCTGCGCCTCGAACGACGTAACGCGCGAGCGCGCCGAATCGAGCTGGCGCCAGGCGCGGATCACGTTCTCGGCCTGCGTGCGGCGCGCGCTGTCGAGTTCGTTGCGGCGCTGCGCGACCAGTTCCTTGGCCTGGCGGATGCGCGACCATTCGCTGCCGTTCTGGTAGATCGGCACCGTCGCCTGCAGGCGCACGCCGTAGGTGTAGTAGCGGTCGGTCGGGACCTGCAGGTCGAACTGCTGCTGGACGACGCCGATCAGGTTGACCTGGGGCAGCAGGTCGCCGACGGCAGTGTTCACGCTGTAGGAGGCGGCCGAGATCCGGTACTGCGCCGACACGGCGCGCGGGCCCATGTCCATGGCGAGCGAGATCGCCTCCTCCTCGCTCACCGGCAGGCCGCCGATCAAGGGCATCTCGCCCAGACGGCCCGGCTTCTGGCCGATGGTGCGCTGGAACGCCGCTTCGGAAATTCGCACCTGCGCCTCGGCCTGCACCAGGTCGGCGCGCGCGCCCTCGAGCCGCGCCTCGGCCTGAGACACGTCGGTGATCGTCAATTCGCCGACGCGGAAGCGCTCGCGCGTGGCGTCCAACTGCTGGATCAGCACCCGCACGTTGTTGCGGCGGGCATCGGCGATGGCGATGTTCTGCACCAGGTCGGCGTAGGACGTTACTCCCGCCAGCAGCACCGTCTGCTCGGTGTCGGCGAGTGCGGCGCGTTGGGCCTGGATGTTGGCCTGGGCCGTCTTGGTCTCCGCGACCGTCTTGCCGCCGCGGAAGATCGGCTGGACCACTTGCAGGGTCGTGAAGCGCCCGTTCAGGAAGAAGAAGGTCGGCGCCGTCCGGATCGAATACGAATCCTGCTCGAGCTTGTTGTACTCGAGCGACAGTGTGACCCTCGGCCGCCAGTTGGCGACGGCCTGGGCGAGCGATTCGTCGGTCTGGCGCAGCAGCGCCCGACTGGCCAGCAGGTCGGGATTGCTGTTGTACGTGGTCGACAGCGCCTCGATCAGGCTCTGCGACCAGGCATTCGAAGCGGCCCCCAACCCGGCCGCGAGAGCGCACACCGCTGTTGCGCGCGCGAGCCTCAAGCTGGGCCGGATACGCATTCAAGAACCCTCATTGTGGCCGATAGCCTAACATTGGTCAGTTTCGATTTCCTAGTCCTAGAACTGACCGGTCGACGATCAGAAGGTGAAACGAGGCGGCGGGGCGAAACCCGGCAGCGCGGGCGTTCCGGCATCGAAAAGCGGGCGTCCGGAGGCCACGCCGCCATCCTTGACGAAGAGTTGGGCGCTGCCCAGCGCGCCCGGTGGGCCGGCGACGATGGTCCCCATCCGGCCGCCATCCACAAGCTGGTCGAGGATCGCCGGCGGGACCTGCCGGACGGCGCCCTCGATCAGGATGACGTCGTAGGGTCCCGACGCGGCGGCACCGGCCTCCAGCGGCCCGATCTTCTGCTCGATGTTGCCGAGGCCCAGCTCCTTGAGCGTCGACTCGGCCGCGGCCGCCAAGCCGGCGTCGCTCTCGACGGCGACCACCGTCTTCACGAGCCGTGCCAATAGTGCCGCGCCGTAGCCGCGGCCGGACGCGACCACCAGGGCGCGGTCGGTTTCGAGCGGCTGCAGGGTCTGGATAAGTCGCGCCAGCACCATGGGCTCCATCAGGAAGCGCCCGTTGCCGAGCGGCACATCCTCGTCGGAGTAAGCCACCGAACGCAGGCCGTCGGGCAGGAACTTTTCCCGCGGCAGTGCGCCGATCGCAGCCAGGAGCTGGCTGTTGGTCACTCGATTGGGCCGGAGCTGGCCGTCCACCATGTTGCGGCGCGCGAGCGTGAAGTCGGTCATCCCCTGCCCTCTAGATATGGCGGGTTTTTATAGGCGGTGGCGCACAATAGCGTCAAAGGCACTCTGCTGCGGCCGCTTGCCCTTGCTGCACGGCGTGGGTATAGCAGCCGCGCTCCTCGTGCGGCCTGGTGGCAGAGTGGTGATGCAGCGGACTGCAAATCCGCGTATGCCGGTTCGATTCCGGCCCAGGCCTCCAGGAGTCCGACTTGGGCGACCCGATTGGGTTTTGCGTGACCCAAGGCATTGTTCTCTGAGGCCTTGCATGCCTCGGGACGCTCTGCCAAAACACCGCGCCTTCCCGTCCGGCATACCGCGCCGACGTGAGGTTCTTGATCCGGGGTAGCTCAGCGGTAGAGCAATCGGCTGTTAACCGATCGGTCGCCGGTTCGAATCCGGCCCCCGGAGCCAATATCTGGGCCGCTCTCGTTGCCTGAGGGCGGCCCTTTTTGCATTTGGAGCCTGAATGCCACCGCGCGCCCTGCTGCCCAATGAGACGGTCGAGCTGGTCGACCATGTCGTGGCCTACCAGGGCCGCTTCCGCATCAGCCGCTACCAGTTCCGCCACGGCCTCTACCAAGGCGGCCAGAGCGCCGTGCTCAAGCGCGAGGTGTTCGAGCGCGGCACCGCCGCTGCCGTTCTGCCTTACGATCCGCAGCGCGACGAGGTCGTGCTGATCCGCCAGTTCCGCGCCGGCTCCTATGTCGCCGGCCGCCATCCCTTCACCTGGGAGATCGTCGCCGGGATCATCGAGGATGGCGAATCGGCGGAAGAGCTGGCGCGACGCGAAGCGGTCGAGGAAGCGTCGATCGAGATCAGGGAAACAATCCCCATCCACGACGTCATCCTCAGCCCCGGCGCCTGCTCGGAGTGCTGTGTGATCTTTCTCGGCCATGTCGACACGGCCAACGCGGGCGGCGTGTTCGGCCTGGAGTCCGAAGGCGAGAATATTCTGGTGAAGGCCCTGCCCTTCGCGGAAGTGCGGACGATGCTGGAGCATGGCGAGATCGACAACGCCATCGCCGTGATCGCTCTGCAGTGGCTGGCGCTGCATCGCGACGAGGTGCGCGCGCGCTGGCGTTAGCGCGAGGGGCGCGATACGGTCCGCCCAGGGAAGCGCAGGATCTCGAGAGCGAGCATGACATGGACGTCCGCACGGGTTTCATCGACAGCATCGGCAACACGCCGCTGATCAAGCTGATCGCCGCCTCCGAAGCGACGGGCTGCAACATCTACGGCAAGGCCGAGTTCCTCAACCCCGGCGGATCGGTCAAGGATCGTGCGGCGCTCGCCATCATCGAGGATGCCGAGAAGAAGGGAAAGCTGCGGCCGGGCGGCGTCATCGTCGAGGGCACAGCCGGCAATACCGGCATCGGCATCGCCCTGGTCGCCAATGCGCGCGGCTATCGCTCGGTGATCGTGATGCCCGAGACGCAGAGCCAGGAAAAGAAGGACATGCTGCGGCTGTGCGGCGCCGACCTGCGATTGGTGCCGGCGGTGCCCTACGCCAATCCCGGGAACTACGTGCGCTATTCCGGCACGCTTGCGGAGGAGCTGGCCAAGACCGAGCCGAACGGCGCGATCTGGGCCAACCAGTTCGACAACGTCGCCAACCGCGACGGCCATTACCGCACCACCGGCCCCGAGATCTGGAACCAGACCGAGGGCAAGGTCGACGGCTTCACCTGCTCGGTCGGCAGCGGCGGCACGCTGGGCGGCGTGGCGCGCGCGCTCAAGGAGCGCAATCCCAACGTCAAGATCGCGCTCAGCGATCCAATGGGCTCGGCGCTCTACAACTGGCACACCAAGGGCGAGTTGAAGGCCGAAGGCAACTCGATCACCGAGGGCATCGGCCAGGGCCGCGTCACCGCCAACCTCGAAGGTACGCCGCTCGACATGGCCTATCAGATCACCGACGAGGAAGCCTTTCCCGTCCTCTACGACCTGATCGAGCACGAAGGCCTGGTGCTGGGCGGCTCGACCGCCATCAACGTCGTCGGCGCCATGCGCCTTGCGCGCGATCTCGGACCGGGCAAGACAGTGGTCACCGTCCTGGCCGACGGCGGCCAGCGCTATCAGTCGAAGCTCTTCAATCCGGCGTTCCTGCGCGAGAAGAACCTGCCGCTGCCGCCCTGGATGAAGTAGGCGGCGATGTCTGTTGGCACGAGCAAGGCCGACGCATTCGATCGCGCCGACTCCCTTCGCGGCAAACGCGACCTGTTCGCGCTGCCGGCCGGCATCATCTATCTCGACGGCAATTCGCTCGGGCCGCCGCCGAAGGCTGCCTTTGCCGAGCTCGAGCAGGCAGCGCGCCAGGAGTGGGGCGAAGGCCTGATCCGCAGCTGGAACGGAGCCGGCTGGTGGTCGCTGACCGACACGCTGGGCGATCGCGTCGGCCGGCTGATCGGCGCCCGGGCGGGTGAAACAGTCGTGACCGACACGACCTCGATCAACGTCTTCAAGGCGCTGCACGCCGCCCTCGCCCTGCGACCGCAGCGCCATGTCATCCTGGCCGAACGCACCAGTTTTCCCACCGACCTCTACATGGCCGAAGGCGTCGCCGCATCACGCCCGGGCACCGAGCTTCGTCTGTCAGCCGACAGCGCCGACCTGGCCAAGATGATCGACGAGCGGACGGCCGTCGTACTGATCAACCATGTCGACTATCGCACCGGCGCGTTGCGCGACATGGCACACCTGACGCGCCTGGCGCACCAGGCCGGCGCCCTCGTCGTCTGGGATCTCTGCCACAGCGCCGGTGTCGTGCCGATCGAGCTCGACGGTCTCGACGTCGATTTCGCCATCGGCTGCACCTACAAGTACCTGAACGGCGGGCCCGGCGCGCCGGCCTTCATCTTCGCCAACCGGCGCCACCATGAGGCACTTGTCCAGCCCCTTTCCGGCTGGTGGGCGCACGCGGCGCCCTTCGCCATGGAGAGCGGCTACCGTCCGGCGGCCGGCATCCGCCGCCTGCTGTGCGGCACCCAGCCGATCCTGTCATTGCGTGCCCTGAAGGCCGCTCTCGACGTCCTGGACGGCGTCGATATCGCAGCCATTCGCACCAAGAGCCTCGCTCTGACGAGCTTCTTCATGGAACTGGTCGAGCCGATCTGCCGGGAGTTCGGCGCCCGCATCGTCACACCGCGCGACGACGGCCGCGGCAGCCAGGTGGCGATCGCGCATGAGCAGGCCCATCCCATCGTACAGGCGCTGATCGACCGCGGCGTCATCGGCGACTTCCGCGCGCCCGACATCATGCGCTTCGGCTTCGGACCGCTCTATCTCAGCCATCGTGACGTCGCGGACGCCGTTGCGGCATTGCACGACATACTGGCGACCGAAGCCTGGCGCACTGCGAAATTCTCCGCCAAGGCGTTGGTCACATGAGTCGAGTCGTCGTCTGCGGCAGTCTGAACATGGACGTCGTCGTGCAGAGCGCGCGGCGGCCTGCGACCGGCGAGACCCTTTTGGGTGCCACAGTCTCATTCCTGCCCGGCGGCAAAGGCCTCAACCAGGCGGTCGCCGCCGCGCGCCTGGGCATTCCGACGGCGATGGTCGGCGCGGTCGGCAACGATGCCTTCGCCAACAGCCTGCGCGGCTTCCTGGCCGACAGCGACGTCGACAGTTCCGGCGTGCGCGAGATCGACGGTCCGGCGACGGGCGTGGCGATCATCCAGGTTGCCGCCAAGGACAACGCCATCACCGTGGCCTCGGGCGCCAATCTTCACTTCAGGGCGCAGATGATCAGGCAGGAACCGCGCGCCGATGAAGTCTGGGTCGCGCAATTCGAGACGCCGATCGCCGAGACCCGGACGATCCTGACGCGTGCCCGCGCCGCCGGTGCACGCACGGTCCTGAACCTGGCGCCCTTCCTGCCCTTCCCCGACAACCTGCTGAAGCGGGTCGATGTCGCGGTGCTGAACGAGATCGAGCTGTCGCAGGCCACAGGCACGCCGCTGCGCGCCGCCAGCGCCTTGCGCCACGTCGTCGCCGCCTGCGAGAAGATGCGCGCCAAGGGCGCGCG
>JAEZHS010000093.1 GCA_023436825.1 Pseudomonadota bacterium
CTCGAGGAGGAGCGCAAGGCGATCGGTGGCGATATCCGCGACGTCTATAGTGAGGCCAAGGGCGTGGGCTACGACATCAAGACCATGCGAAAGATCGTTTCGCTGCGCCAGATGGATGCCGCCGACCGCGCCGAGCAGGAAACGCTGCTCGACACCTACAAGCACGCGTTGGGGATGACCTGACCGAGCACGACGAAGACTTGATTCCATCTGCACGGTGCATGCTCTAGGCTGCCCGCTAGCCAACGCTCCAATCAAGCGAGCGGGCCAGGAGGGACGCCATGCGGAAGTCAGCCATTTCAGGCGTTTGCGTCGCGTTGAGTCTTTCTGCCGCCCCGGCCTGGGCGCAGATCGCAGTGTCGTCCAACGATCACAAGGTCCAGCAGGTGAACGGCGTCACCAGCAACGCCGACAATCCGACACCGGATTCGATCACCATCCTCGATCTCGGCCAGTCGCCGGTGAAGGTTCTGGGCACCGTCAACAACGTGCCGGGCAGCGTCGTCGGCCCGCCGACTTCGGTCGCCATCACGCCCGATGAATCATTGGCACTGGTCGCGGCCTCCACGCAGATCGATCCGGCGGACAAGACCAAGACCAAGCCCGACACCAAGGTCAGCGTCATCGACCTCAAGGGCCAGAAGGTGCTCGACACCATCAACACCGGCGCCGGCGCCGCCGGCATCTCGATGACCAAGGACGGCAAGCGCGCCTACGTCGCCAATCGCATGGCGGGCTCGATCTCGATCCTGGCGATCGACGGCAACAAGGTGGCCCTGGTCAAGACCATCGACCTGGTGCCGGCGGCCGCGTTGCTGAGCCACGTCGCCGTCTCGCCCGACGGCGCGACGGGCGTTGCCACGCGCAACGGCGACGGCAAGGTCGCGGTGGTCAAGCTCGGCCCCGATTCGGTCAGTGAGAAGGCCACGCTCGAGGTGGCGCCCAGGCCCTACGCGGTCTCGATCACGCCCGACGGCAAGTACGCCGTGGTGGCGAGCCTCGGCGATCCCAAGGCCAACGGCATGTTCACCGTGATCGACATCTCGGGCGATCAGCCCAAGATCGTCGGCACGGTCGATATCGGCCACGAGAGCCTCGAGGGCGCCATGATGTCGAACGACGGCAAGTGGGTGGTGGGCGTGGCGCATGCCGGCTCGACCCGGCCCAAGGACGCGCCGCAGTTCAAGCCCAACGGCATGGTCGTGCTCTACAAGCTCGATGACGGCAAGCTCAGCAAGACCAGCGAGGCGCCGATCGGCGCGTGGTCGCAGGGCGCGTCCTTCTCCAAGGACGGCAAGACGGTGGCGGTGCAGAACATGATCCAGAAGAACATCCAGGTGTTCAAGAACGACGACGGCAAGCTCACCGACACCGGCCAGAAGATCGAGGTCGGCGGCGGTGCCGCGGCCATCCGCTCGTCGACAGACCGATAGGGACCCGTTGATGAAACGGCGTACGCTTATCCTCGCGTCGCTCGCCGCGTCAGCGGCGGGCGGGGCGAGGGCTCAGCAGACTTTCCCCTTTCAGCCGGTCAAGGTCGTCGTGCCCTTTCCACCGGGCGGCGGCACAGACGCGCTGGCACGCGCCATCCAGGAGCCGATGCAGAAGGCGCTGGGCCAGACCGTCATCATCGACAACAAGGGCGGTGCGGGCGGTGCGCTGGCGCACGAATACGTGGCCAAGCAGCCACCCGACGGGCACACGGTGCTGGTCAGCTCCAACAACCAGATGCTCTACCCCTTTCTGGTCGCCAAGCTCACCTTCGATCCGGCCGCGTTCGTGCCGGTGGGCTTCGTGGCCAAGCAGGAATCGGTGTTCGTCGGTAGCGCAGGCGCGCCGTGGGCCGATCTCGCGGCGATCACCGAGGCGGCGCGCAAGGCGCCGGGCGAGGTGCAGTACGGCACGGCGGGCGTCAGCACGCCGATGCACCTGTCGACCGAGCGCTACGCCATCCTGAACAAGATCAGGCTGACGCACGTGCCCTTTCGCGGCACCGGCCCGCTGGTCACCGACCTTCTGGGCGGCCACATCAAGCTCGGCATGTCGAGCCTCACCAGCGTGCTGCCGCACATCCAGGCGGGCAAGCTCAGGGCATACGGCATGGCCGCACCCGAGCGCGCGGCGCTGGCGCCGGACATCAAGACCTTCAAGGAACAGGGTTTCGGCGACGTCGACGGCACCATCGTCTACACGTTGATCGCGCCGCCCGGCACGCCGACCGCCGCCATCGCCAAGCTGAACGAGGCGCTGAACGCCGGTGTGTCGACGCCCGAGATGAAAGAGGAACTGCGCAAGCGCGGCTTCGTCGCCATGGGCGGCACGCCCAAGGAGCTCGCCGACTGGACGGCCGTGCAGGCCGGCATCTGGAGCCCCGTGCTGCAGGCCGCGGGGATCAGGCCGGAATAGTCATTCCGGTGGGACGCTGGGCGGCGCTGAGCCCTTTTGCTCGCCGTCCCCGGCGAGTCGCAGCCTCCCGGCGTCGATCCTGTAGAACCGCTGCGCCAGCAGGCGGTGCGAGCGCACAATGGACCGCCACGAAGCCCGTAGCGTCTCTATGTCCCTCGCTTTCAGCGCTTCCGACCAGCGCCGTCGTCTGTCGCCGTCACGGGTAAGCGTCGTCCCCTCCCGGGCTTACTCGGCGTGCTCAACGCGTCTCGGTCCAACAGGTTCCCTGACGGCCGTCAGAACCAGATGTTCATCGGCAGGCCGCGGCTGTCGCGGGCCCTGGCCGGCCCGAGGCGTGTCGCCTTTCGCTCGGTGATGAGGAGCGCGGTGCGGCAGACGGCGATGGCGTCGAGGATGTCGTCGCGGGCGGCGCCGGAGAGTCGGTCGACGGGGCAGGGGAAGCCATGCCTGGCCAGCAGCTCGCAGCGCTCGGCGTAGCCGTCGAATTGGCGCTTCTTGCTCAGCACCGGCTTGCCGCCATTCATGCGCGCGAAGGCAAGCTCGGGATGGGCCTCGTAGACGATGCGCTTCAGTTTTGGCCGGGAGCACAGAAGCTCGTCGACCTCGCGCATCTTGGGGAAGAGGTGGAAGGTTTGCTGGTTGATGCCGGTGCCGAGCTTTCGGCTGGTGGCGTTGGCCTCGGCATGCGTCGTGCAGGCCAGCGCCGGTCGGCAAGGTGTCGGGAAGACCGAGCTCGCCTTGCCCGGCATCAGCTTGCGCGCCTCGACTTCGCAGATGCGTGGTGGGTGCGGCACGTCGACGAAGCCGATCGGCATGTCGACGGCCAAAACGGAAAGACCCTCGCAGGCTTCTGCGA
>JAEZHS010000103.1 GCA_023436825.1 Pseudomonadota bacterium
GTACTCCTCACCCTGAGGAGCGGCCGCAGGCCGCGTCTCGAAGGGTGGGCAACAGGCAAGGTGCGGGTTCCCATGCTTCGAGACGCTCGCTTCGCTCGCTCCTCAGCATGAGGCGAAGCGCTTAGACGATGGCAACCATCCTCTTCGACGGCGTGGCCTACGGCATGCTGCTGTTCGTGCTCGCCTGTGGGCTGGCCGTGACTCTGGGGCTGATGAACTTCGTCAACCTGGCGCACGGCGCGTTCGCAATGGCCGGCGGCTACGTCACCGTGCTGCTGATGGACCGCGCCGGCTGGCCGTTCCTGGCTTGCCTGCCGGCCGCTTTCTTCGTCGCCGCGGCGATCGGGCTGCTGCTCGAGCGCACGCTCTATCGGCACATGTATGGCCGCTCGCACCTCGACCAGGTGCTGTTCTCGATCGGCCTGGTGTTCATGGCGGTCGCCCTCACCGATTTCCTGATGGGCTCCAGCCAGCGCAACATCAGGCTGCCCGAATGGCTGCAGGGCCGGCGCGAGATCTCGGGCGTCAATGTCGGCATCTATCGCTCGTTCCTGATCGTGGTCTGCGGCGCGCTGGCCGTCGGTCTGCAGGCTGGCCTGATGCGCACCCGCTTCGGCAGCCGCCTGCGCGCCGCCGTCGACGACGCCCGCGTGGCGCGCGGGCTCGGCATCCCGGTCAGCCTCGTGTTCGCGGCGACCTTCGCCGTCGGCTCGGGGCTCGCCGGCCTGGGCGGCGCGCTCGGCGTCGAGCTGTTAGGCCTCGATCCGTATTTCCCGCTGAAGTTCATGATCTACTTTCTGATCGTGGTGACGGTCGGCGGCACGTCGGGGATCATGGGGCCGTTCGTCGCCTCGATGCTGTTGGGCGTCGCCGACGTGGCGGGCAAGTACTACCTTTCCTCGGCGCTGGGCGGTTTCGTCATCTATGTGGTGCTGATCGTCGTGCTGGTGCTCAGGCCCAACGGCCTGTTCGCGAGAGCGCGATGAGCGCCGCGGACGGCCTGGCGCGACGCGCCCGCTGGCGGCCGATCGAGATCGCCTTCTGGCTGCTCGCCTTCGCCGCGATCATCCTGCCATCGGGCAAGCATCTGCTGCTGAACGAGGTTGCCATCCTCGCTCTGTTCGCGCTCTCGCTCGACCTGATCCTGGGCTATGCCGGCATCGTCTCGCTGGGCCACGCAGCCTTCTTCGGCACCGGCGCCTACGCCGCCGGCATCCTGTGCAAGCTCGTTACGCCCGATCCGTTGGCTGGCATGGCGGTCGCCATCGCCGCCGCCGCGATCGCAGGCTTCGTCACCAGCTTCCTGGTGCTGCGCGGCAGCGATCTCACGCGTCTCATGGTGACGCTGGGCGTCGCGCTTGTGCTGCACGAGATCGCCAACGCCCTGCCGCAGTGGACCGGCGGTGCCGACGGGCTGCAAGGCATGGCGGTCGGTCCGCTGCTCGGCCGCTTCGATTTCGACCTCTACGGCCGCACCGCCTACGCCTACAGCGTCACGACATTGTTCGTGCTGTTCCTGCTGGCGCGGCTCGTCGTCAATTCGCCGTTCGGCCTGTCGCTGATGGCGATCCGCCGCAACCCGCTGCGGGCCTCGGCGCTCGGCGTGCCAGTCAATCGCCGGCTGGTCGCCGTCTATACCTTGGCGGCTGCCTATGCCGGCGCGGCGGGAGCCTTGCTGGCGCAGACCACGGCCTATGTCTCGCTGGAAATGCTGGAGTTCCAGCGCTCGGCCGACGTGCTGCTGGCGCTGATCATCGGCGGCGTGGGTTGGCTCTATGGCGGCATCGCCGGCGCCGTCATCTTCAAGATCCTGCAGGACACGCTGTCGTCGAGTGCGCCGCAGTTCTGGATGTTCTGGATGGGCCTGTTCCTTGTCGTGCTCGCCCTGGTCGGCCGCGAAAGGCTGGGCGGCGGTGTGCGCGGGCTGTTGGCGCGCGTGAGGCGATGATGGTCGCCGTGCTCGAAACCCACGGTCTGATGAAACGCTTCGGCGGCATCGTGCCCACCAAGGACGTGACCTTCCGTTTGGAGGAGGGCGCGCGTCACGCCCTGATCGGCCCCAACGGCGCCGGCAAGACCACCTTCATCAACCTGCTGACCGGCGTGCTGGCGCCGTCGGCCGGTCGCGTCGTGATGGAGGGCGAGGACATCACGCGGCTGAAGCCCGAGGCGCGTGTGCGTCGCGGCCTCGTGCGGACCTTCCAGATCAACCAGCTCTTCGGCGATCTCACCCCGCTCGAGACCCTGGCCCTGGCCGTGGGCGAGCGCCGGGGGCTCGGCCGTGACTGGCGCCGCCGGGTCGGCGCGGACGATGCGGCAAGCACGGAGATCATGCAGGTCGCCGAGCGTTTCGATCTCGTCGATGTGCTCGAGCGGCGCACCGACACCTTGCCGTACGGCAAGCAGCGCCTGCTCGAGATCGCCGCCGCCTTTGCCTGCGCGCCCAAGGTGCTGCTGCTCGACGAGCCGGCCGCCGGCGTGCCCGAGGCCGAGCGGCGCGACATCCTGAACGCGATCGCCGCGCTGCCCGACGACGTCTCCGTCCTGCTGATCGAGCACGACATGGACCTGGTGTTCAGCTTCGCACGGCGCATCTCGGTGCTGGTCGACGGCGGCCTGCTGGTCGAGGGCGAGCCGGCAGAGATCGCCGCCGATCCGCGCGTACGCGCCGTCTATCTCGGCGAGAGCCGCGATGGCTGAGCTTCTTTCCGTCGAGGACCTGTCCGCCGGCTACGGCCGCGCCGTCGTGCTGACCGACGTGGCGTTCCGCCTGGGCGAGGGCGAGGCGCTGGCGGTGCTGGGCCGCAACGGCGTCGGCAAGACGACGCTTCTCGACACGCTGGTCGGCGTGACGCGCCGCTTCGCCGGCTCGATCGCGCTAGGAGGGCGCGAGCTCGGCACGCTGGCGCCGGAGACGCGCGCGGGACTGGGCATCGGCTGGGTGCCGCAGGAGCGCAACATCTTCCGCTCGCTCAGCGTCCAGGAGAATCTCACGGCCGTGGCACAGCCTGGACCCTGGACCATCGATCGCGTGTTCGGTCTGTTCCCGCGGCTGAAGGAGCGGCGACAGCAATCCGGCGGCTCGCTGTCGGGCGGCGAGCAGCAGATGCTGGCGATCGGCCGCGCTCTGGCGACCAATCCGCGCCTTCTGCTGCTCGACGAGCCGACCGAAGGGCTGGCGCCGATCATCGTGCAGGAGCTGCTGGCGGCACTGACGCGGCTGTTCCGCGAGGAGAAGCTCGCCGCCATCATCGTCGAGCAGCATGCGCGGAAGATCCTGCCCATCACCGATCGAGCGCTGATCCTGGAGCGCGGCCGCATCGTGCATCAGAGCAGCAGTGCGTCGCTGCTCGCCGATCCGGCGCCGCTCGAACGGTTCCTTGGAGTCACCGGTCGGTAACGATCTTCGAAAGTTTCGAAACTTTCGAAAAAACGTTTTACATGGTGCAACGCCTGTCCCACCATCCGGCAAACGGCGCATCACAACAAACGCGCCGGGTGTGGAGGGAACAATGCTCGATCGCACGGGTGCGTGGCGCCGTCGCCACGTGTTGGGTGGACTGTTGGCTTCGACAGCGGCGCTCGCGGCGCCGTCGATCCTGCGGGCGGCGCCATCCGGTACGCCGGTGAAGGTCGGTGGGACACTGTCGCTGACGGGCTTCCTTGCCCAGACCGCGGTGATCCACAAGATCGCCGCCGAGATCATGATCGAGGACATCAACGGCCGGAGCGGCTTTTTGGGCCGGCCGGTCGAGTACATGATGCTCGACGACCAGTCCAAGCCCGACGTTGCGCGCAGCCTCTATGAGAAGCTCATAACCGTCGACAAGGTCGACTTGATCATGGGGCCGTACGCCACCGCGCCGATCCTGGCAGCGATGGGCGTGGCCCAGCGCTACGGCAAGGTGATGATCCAGAGCAGCATGGGCATCCCCAGGCTGCAGACCTACGACATGGCCTTCCCGGCGACGCCCTTCGGGCCGGAACCGGACAAGACCTATCCCAACGTCATCCTCGACGCGATGGCGAGCCTGCCGACGCCGCCCAAGAGCATGGTGATCGTCACCAGCAAGTTCCCCTCGGCGCAGTTCATGGCCCACGGCATGCGCACCGAAGCCGAGAAGCGCGGCGTGAAGGTGCCGCTCTATCTCGAATACGAAGCGGGCAACCGCGATTTCGGTGCGATCGCTGCGCGCGTGAAGGAGGCCAATGCCGACTTCCTGTGGGTGGGTTCGCTCGGCCTGGAGAGCAATCAGCTCCTCGAGGCGCTGCGCAAGCTCGACTACAAGCCCAAGACCAGCTTCCACCTCTATCCGGCGCCGGGACCGCTCGCTCTGTCGCCCGACGGCAATCTCGTCTGGTGCTCGACCTTCCTCGAACCCGACGAGCCGTTCATGAGCCGGCCCGGCATGAAGAAGATCGCCGAGCTCTACAAGGAGCGCGCCACCAAGGCGAACCTGCCATATCCGATCATCGATGCGCAGGCCGCCGGCATGGTCGCCGCCTGGCAGATCCTCGAGGCCGGCGTAAACGGCGCCAAGAGTCTGGAAGACAAGCAGATCGCCGCATGGCTGAAGATGAACGTCGTGAACACGGTCTACGGTCCGACCAAGTTCGACGGCCCGTACAACCACGGCGATCCGGCGCAGCTCATTCGCCAGGTGCAGGACAAGCAGTGGAAGGTCGTCTGGCCGAAGCAGTTCGCCGCGCCGGGAGTGAAGCTCATTGCAACGTAGTGACTTCCTTCCTCCCCCCGCGACGCGGGGGGGGGTGGG
>JAEZHS010000134.1 GCA_023436825.1 Pseudomonadota bacterium
CCGGCCCCCGGCGCCGGCCGGCCGACGCCTCGCTGGGCGGGCAAAGCACCGCCCGCATCCTGTTGAGCTGCGGGGCGTATTCGCGCAGCACCGAAGCGAAGTTGCCGCCGATGCGGGCCAATACCGCGGCGCGATTGGCCGCGCCATCCATCGGGCAGGACGGCGTCGGCTGCGGATGGAACAGCGGATCGGGAACGGTGAAGTCGGCCTGGTTGCGCAGCAGCGGATTGGCGCATCCGGGATACATGCCGTTCAGCAGCGCGGCACCGCTGAGCCGCGTGCGCTGGTCGACGTCGGTCCACGCTATGACCGTGTTGAGCGGCGGGCAGATCGAGGCCTCCATCAGGCCACGGCCGCCGTACAGCACTCGGTAATAGCGGCCCATCAGGCGCATCAGCTCGGCGCCATGCGGCGTCAGGAAGCCCGGCGGCGCCGGCCATGCCGGCCATGGCGTGGCGACGGCGTACCTGTCCATCTCCTCGCTGATCGGCGAGCGTACGCCGTGCCGGGACAGCAGGACCGCCCGCTCCATCTGCCACCCCGGCGGGATCGGCAGAAGCTGGGCGGCAGCCGGCCCGCCCAGCAGCAGGCCAAATATGACGGCAACGACGACGCGGATGCGCATAGTACTCCCCCAGGAGGACTATGCCGTCACCCGCGACGCGGGCTCAAGTCGGATCGGCCCTCAGGTAGGATCGGTTTGCCGCCGGCTCTGATGCGCCGATTCGGCCGACGTGCCGGTGACGGGCGAGCGCCCCCGCCCGTCGTTGCTGTCGGAGGGCGCCACCGGACGGATAGTGATCTGCAGCTCATGAGCGCCGATCAGGGCATCGATCGCCCGTTGGCGATGCTCCTCGTTGGGAACCGAGCCGCGGGCAATGACCATGCCGTGCTCGACTTCCACGGCGAGGTTGCGGGTGTCCACCCCCAGCGTCGTCAGGCGGTCCAGAAGCTTCTCGCGGATGGTCTCGTCGCGATTGTTCATCGGGTCCTCCGGTCGTTCCCCGATTCGAACGTCCGGAACCGGCGATTGTTGCGGCGCGACGGCAAGTTGGTTGCCGGAGTCGGCATGGCCGTCGGCCGGGTGCGATGCTAGCTTCCACCCATGCCCGTCCATTGGACGATCTCCCATCCCCAACAGCTGGTCGTGGCCGTCGCCAAGGACCCGGTGAGCGTGGCTGACATCGAGCAGTATTTCGCCGGCGTCACCGCCGAAGGTGGCATGGCCTACCGCAAGATCTTCGAGATCACCCAGACGCCGCTGGCGATCTCCGAAGACAATCTCCAGGCGCTCGGCCAGCGCGTCATGTTCTACGCCCAGCATGGCCAGATCGGCCCGCTCGCCATCGTGGCGGCCTCCGACGAGAGCTATGCGCAGGCCCAGATCTTCGCCAGGGCGGCAGCCGCCAAGCGGCCGTTGCAGATCTTCCGGGAGATGCACGCCGCGCGCCAATGGCTCGACGCGCAGCCGATACCGTCCTAGGTGGATCCCGTGTCCCCCTTGCATGCGCCCACGCTGCAATTCGTCGCCGTCCTGGTCACCCTGGTGGCGGCCGGGGTGTCGCTGCTCACCTGGTATCATCATCGCGAGGGACCGGGCCTGCGCGGCTGGACGCTGGCCCTCCTGCTAGGTACCGCCGGCACTTTCCTGTTCGGGCTGCGCGGCCCGGACGCCTCGTTCCGCTTCATCCTGATCGGCGATTCGCTGTTCGTTGCAGGCTTCGCCACCATGTGGATGAGCATGCGCCGCTTCAACGATCGCGCGGTGACCGCCGAGCTCATGGGGGTGATCGTCGCGACCATCTTGATCCTGTTCGTCGCCCTGGCCACGCTGGCCTGGCAGGTCGCGCCGGTGGAGCGGGCGCAGTCGACCGTCTTCTCCCTGTTCGTCTGCATCCTGGCGTCGCTTGCGTCCTGGGAGACATGGCGCGGTCGCCATCTCGACGGCCTGCGCAGCCGGCCGATCGCGGCTCTCGCGCTCGCCGGCATCGCCTTCGCCCGGCTGGTGCGGGCGGTCATGGCGGTCGCCCAGGGCATGGGCATGATCGGACCGGAGTCCGGCGTCATCGCCCAGGGCTACGCCCAGTACTTCACCACCGTCTGCATCCTCGTGGTGACCTTCGGCCTGGTGCTGATGGCCCACGAACGCTTCGAGCGGCAGTACGCGATCTCGACCGAGGCTGATCGCGTCACCGAATAGTGTGATCGCGATTCGCCGCTGTAACCGGCCAGTGTTAGGGTCGAGCGGCAACTGACGGGGGTTTTTTCATGCGGGCGATCTCAGCAGCCATCGCTTCGGCGCTTCTGGCGCTTTGGCTGACAACGGCGGCGTGGGCGCAGAATGGGCTGGAGCGCTTCGAGAAGGAGCTGAAGCCGCAGTTCGAGTTCAAGACCTTCACCTACGCCAACGCCGCACCGCTGGGCAGCGCGGGCTTCGTGCTGAACGACGTGGTGGCCGTCATCCCCGCGAATGCGGCGACCGGCGACAAGGAGAGCACGGTCAAGATCCAGAAGGTGACGGTCGACGCGCTCGACTTCGACCGCCTGAAGAAAGACGCCAAGGACAGTGACGCGCCGCGCTTCGCCAAGCTCAAGCTCGAAGGCGTGACCGGCGACGACGAGATGTTCACCGCACTGCAGCCCTACGGCGTGCCCAACGTGCCGTTCGACATCGCGCTCGACTACACCCTCGACCCGGCGACCAGGGTGCTCGACGTCAAGGTGCTGGAAGTCGGCATGCGCGGCCAGGCCAAGCTCGCGCTGTCGCTGTCGGTGGACGGCGTCAGCGACATGGCCGGCGCCAAGGACGACGCCCGCCTGCGCACCGCCTCGCTCAGCGTCGACGACACCGGCCTGCTGGCCAAGCTCCTGCCGGCATGGGCGAAGGAGGAAGGCGTGCAACCCGACGAGCTGGTGCAGACCGCGCTCACGGGACTCGCCGCCTTCGCCGCCCAGCAGGGACCCGACACCTTGAAGCAGCTCGACGCCGTCGCTTCCTTCATCACTGACTGGAAGGCGCCGAAGGGACCGCTGGTGCTGGCGCTGAAGCCGGCCAAAACCGCGGGCCTCGCCGACCTCGACAAGGTGGCGATGCCCGACGCGCTCACGACCGAGTTCGGCTTCACCGCGACCTACCCCAACACGAAGCCGGGTGCAGCCAAGGCAGGTTCGAAGTAGAAAGCGAGAAAGACAGGGAGGAACGATGAAGCGGCGAACGCTCGTTGCCGCCGGCCTGCTCGCGCCGGCGTTGCCGGCACTGCGGCCGGCCTTGGCCCAGGACGCCTATCCGTCCACGACCATCCAGATCTTCGTGCCCTTCCCGCCAGGTGGCGTGGCCGACATCACCGCCCGGCCGCTCGCCCATGTGATGGGGCGGCTGGTCAAGCAATCGGTCGTGGTGGTGAACAAGCCCGGCGCCGGCGGCTCGGTCGGGGCCGCACAAGCCGCACGCGCGGCGCCCGACGGCTACACGCTCCTGCTGGCGCTGTCGTCGATCTCGGTATTGCCGGTCGCCGATCGCCTGCAGGGACGGCCGGCGGCCTACGAGCTCGACCAGTTCGCGCCCGTCGCCCTGATCAGCGCCGATCCGACGGTGCTGGTGGTGCGTGCCGATGGTCCCTACAAGACGCTGAAGGACCTGGTGGACGCCGCCAAGGCCAAGCCCGGCACCATCAACTACGGCTCGTCGGGCGTGTACGGCACGCTGCACGTGGCGATGGAGATATTCGCCCACGCCGCGGACATGAAAATGTTCCATGTCCCCTATCAGGGCGGCGGTCCGGCCGTGGCCGCGCTGCTCGGCGGCCAGACCGATGCACTCGCCTCGGGACCTGCGCCGGCGATCGGGCAGATCAAGGCCGGCAAGATGCGCGCGCTCGCAGTCTGGGGCGACAAGCGGCTGCCGGCGATGCCGGATGTGCCCAGCATGAAGGAACTGGGCTACGACGCCACCTTCTACATCTGGTCCGGCCTGTTCGCGCCCGCCGCCACGCCGCAGCCGGTGATGACGGCGTTGCGCGAGATCGTGAAGCGCACCGTCGAGGATCCCGAATTCAAGGAGGCGATGGACAAGGTCGAGACACCGATCGCCTACCTCGACGCGCCACAATTCAAGACCTTCCTCGACCGCGACGCCGAGAGGCTCAAGGTCGCGGTCGAGCGCATCGGCAAGGTGCCGGAGAACTGAT
>JAEZHS010000165.1 GCA_023436825.1 Pseudomonadota bacterium
CCCGACCACGTTGTCGGCCCACCACATCGGCCCGCCGCGATAGACCGGCCAGCCGTAGCCATTGACCCAGATCACGTCGATGTCGAGCGAGCGCTGGGCCATGCCCTCGGCCAGGATCTTGGCGCCCTCGTTGACCATGGGATAGAAGCAGCGCTCGAGGATCTCCTGGTCGGAGATGGCGCGGCGCGTGATGCCGAGCTTCTTGGAGGTCTCCTCGATGATCTGCTCGACCTCGGGGTCGGGGATCGGCGTGCGGTCCGGCAGATTGTACTTATAGTAGCCGGCGCCGGTCTTCTGGCCGAAGCGGCCGAGCTCGCAGATCGCGTCGGCGATGTAGCCCGTGTAGCGGACGTTGCGCTGCTCCTTCTCCTTCTTGCCCTGGCGGATGCGCCAGCCCACGTCGTTGCCGGCGAGGTCGCTCATGGCGAACGGGCCCATCGGGAAGCCGTAGTCGTAGACCACCTTGTCGACCTGCTGCGGCAGGGCGCCTTCCTCAAGCATGTAGGCAGACTGGATGCCGCGCTGGCGCAGCATGCGGTTGCCGACGAAGCCCTCGCAGACGCCGACCAGCACCGGGATCTTGCCGATCTTCTTTGAGAGCGACATCACCGTGGCGATGACGTCCTTCTCGGTCGCCTCGCCGCGCACGTTCTCGAGCAGCTTCATGACGTTGGCCGGCGAGAAGAAGTGCATGCCGATCACGTCTCCCGGCCGCTTGGTGTAATTGGCGATCTGGTTGACGTTCAGGCCCGAGGTGTTGGTCGCGAGGATGGCGCCCGGCTTGGCGACCGCGTCGAGCTGCTTGAAGACGCCTTCCTTCACTTCCATGGTCTCGAACACCGCCTCGATGACGACGTCGGCGTCCTTGAGGTCGTCGTAGGAGAGCGTGGGCTTGATCAGCGCCATGCGCTTCTCGACATCCTCGGCCTTCATGCCGCCGCGCTTGGCGGTGTTCTCGTAGTTGGTGCGGATGGTTTTCAGCCCGCGGTCGAGCGCTTCCTGCTTGACCTCGAGCAGCGTCACGGGGATGCCGGCATTGGCGAAGTTCATGGCGATGCCGCCGCCCATGGTGCCGGCGCCGATGATGCCGGCAGTCTTGATCTCGCGCTGCGGGGTGTCGGCCGGCACGTCCTTCACCTTGGCGGCTTCGCGCTCGGCGAAGAAGTAGTAGCGCTGCGCCGCCGATTCCGACGAGGTGACGAGCTCGACGAACAGCTCGCGTTCGCGCTTCATGCCCTCGTCGAACGGCAACTCGACGGCGGCCTGCACGCACTTGATGATGTTCCACGGCGCCTTGAAGCCGCGGGCGCGGCGGGCGATCGCCTTCTCGGTCTCGGCGAACAGGTCGGGCGATTCCAGGGTCACGGTGAGATCGCGCACGCGCCGCCGTGGCGCGTTCTGCGCCACCAGCATCTGGGCGTGGGCGACGGCGCCCTTCAGCAGGTCGTCCTCGACGATGGCGTCGACGATGCCCTTGTCCTTCGCTTCGGGGGCGGGGATGTGACGGCCGGAGATGATGGCGTCGAGCGCGTACTTCGCACCGGTGAGCCGCGGCAGGCGCTGCGTGCCGCCCGCGCCGGGCAGCAGGCCGAGATGGACTTCGGGCAGGCCCATGCGCGTCGAGGGCAGCGACACGCGATAGTGCGCACCCAGCGCCGTCTCCAGGCCGCCGCCCAGCGGCGTGCCGTGCAGCGCCGCGACGACGATCTTGGGGCAGTTCTCCAGGGTGGCGATGACGTCGTTGAGGTTGGCGCCCTGTGGCGGCTTGCCGAACTCGCGGATGTCGGCGCCGGCGATGAAGGTGCGGCCGCCGCCGATCAGCACGATGGCGTCGACGTTGGGATCCTGGGCGAAGGCTTCCACCCCTTCCTTGATGCCGTCGCGCACGGCGGCGGCCAGCGCATTCACGGGCGGATTGTTGACGGTGAGGATGCCGATGCGCCCCTCGGTGGAGCGCAGCACTGCGTCGGTCATGGCGTTCTTCCCTGAAATCAGAGACGTTGAGGTTGGTCTCTCTTAGCAACAGGCGGGCGCCCCGCCCAGCGGCCAAAGGTTCCGCCGTGCGGAGGCCTTTCCATCCACAGACGATTCAACTGGAGCTCTCCCGGCCTCCCCCGATGACGGGGGAGGTGGAAGAGCGCTAGCGCCGCGCAAGATCGCGCAGGACGAGGCCTTGGCTCTCGTCGGACGGACGCGCGGAATTGGGACCCATCGCCCGACGACCGTGCTCGATGACGCAGACATGCGAATAAAGATTGGCCAGCCACTGCCGGCCCTCCGCGGTCATGTTCAGGGCCTGGACCGCCTCGCCCAGGAAGGGTTCGACCTTGGACCAGAAGAACCGGGGATAGTGATCGGCCACGTCGGCTGGCGTGGCGTAGCCCAGGCGCTTGTTGACCCCGATCTCCTCGAACTCGTGGAACAGCGCATTGAGCTTGCGGGGATAGAGCGGGTCGCTGAGCTGGCCGATGAGATCGGCGGCGCGGACGAACGCCGCCTCGGTATCGGTCTCGGCGTGATCCTCGTCGTCCGGCACCGGAAAGCGCGTGAGCTCGATGTTGCGCGCCAGCCGGTCGGGCTCGATCAGCGGATTGAAGGTGAAGCGCTCGCGCACGCAGATCTTGGAGCGGTCGACATGATAGGGCGCAAGGGCCGCATCGGAGGCGCCGCGCGGCAACTCGATCATGTCGCCCTTCTCGTTGGCGACGAAACGATGCGCGGTGTCGGCCCGGCAGATGCCGCGCAGATAGCCGATGTCGTGCAGCAGGGCCGCGAGGACGACGTGCAGCCACATGTCGGGCGGGACGTCGGTGCGTAGCCGCCGCCCGCGCAGGATGTCCTGCGCCACCAGCGTCACCAGGGCGGTGTGCTCGGCGGTGTGATAGAGCGCATCGCTGAGCGACAGTCGTTCGATCACCAGCCGCGCCGCCTCGCCCAAAAGCTCGGCCTGCGGCGACACCGCGCGGCCGTAGCTGCGCACGAACGTTTCGATGAGACGGTCAGCCAGCGAATCGGCCAGCAGGGAAGAAGTCTGGAGCATTTATCGGTTCCGCCGGACGGTCGGCTGAGGGTGACGATGGACGAACGGCCACGAGCCGACGACCGGATAGTAAACGGGCACGTCGATCGGTTGGATGACAATCTGCGGTTCCGGCGGCGGCTCGTACCACGGCGTCGGCGGCGCCCTGCTGCCGCGCAGGACGACGACCGGCGAGGGCGAGGCCTCGTCGGCGGGGGCAGGGCTTGCGATGGCGATCAGCGCAAGCAGCAGGCTGGCAAGGCGCATCGTGGCCTCAGCATAGCGGACGGTTCCGCGCAGCGGTAAGCAATCACGCTAGCACTGTCGGGTCGCAGTCGCTATGCATCGCCGCGCGAAAAGAACTCACGAGGCTGACAGAGTAATGACGACGACGAGACGTACCCTTCTTCGCGCCGCCGCAGGCTTCACCGTCGCAAGCCCCGCCATCATCCCGGAAATAGCGAGGGCCCAGCCGGCGTGGCCTGCCAAGCCCATCACCATCGTGGTCAACTTCCCGGCCGGCGGCCTCACCGACGGCATTGCCCGCTCATTCGGCCAGCACGTGCAGCAGTCGACCGGCCAGCAGGTCATTATCGACAACAAGCCCGGCGCCAGCGGCAATATCGGCGCTGCCCTGGTCGCCCGCGCGCCGGCCGACGGCTACACCTTCCTGCACTCGGTATCGAGCACGCTGGTGCAGAACCGCGTGATGTTCAAATCGCTGGGCTTCGACCCGGACAAGGACTTCACCATCGTCTCGGGCACTTCGTCGGGCGCGCTGCCGGTCGTGGTGCACAAGTCGGTGCCGGTCTCCAACCTCAAGGAGTTCGTCGAGTACGCCAGGAAGAACAAGGTGAACTTCGGCTCGTGGGCGCTCGGCTCCTCGGCGCATGTCTTCGCCCAGGGGCTGAACCAGAAGTACGGGCTCAACATGGAGGTCGTGACCTACAAGGGCGAGGCGCCGATGTGGCAGGACATGGGCGCGGGCCAGCTGCAGGCCGCGATGGGCAGCCCGCAGGCCTTCAATGCGCTGCTGGTCAAGGGCGAGATCAAGCCGATCGCCGCACCTTCGCGCGTGCGCGCCGGCAAACTGCCTGACGTGCCGACCTCGATCGAGCAGGGTTTCACGGACGACTCCTTCGTGGTGCGCGGCTGGCTGGCGCTCGCGGCGCCCGCGGCGACGCCCAAGCCGGTCGTGCAGAAGATGTCCGACCTCTGGGTGGCCGCCGCCGATTCCGAGCCCGGCCGCAAGATGATGGAGAGCTTCGGGCTCACCGAGAAGCCGCTGAACCACGAGGAGGTCATGAAGGACTACGAGGTCCTCAAGGCCACCATCATTCCGCGCATCGTGGCGCTCGGCATCACGCCGGAGTAGGCTTCCAGGCGGCCGGCCGCGTAGCGTCGCCGGCCGCAATGCCCAAAACAATCCACTAGGGAGTGAACCATGCGTATCACTCGTCGTCATTTGGCCGCCGCCGGCGCACTGGCGCTCGCGACCCTGCCAACGATTGCCCGCGCCGAATCCGCCGATGAGGCGGCCGTCCGCAAGGCGGTGGACGATCTCACCAAGGCGATGATCGCCGCCGACCGCGCCCAGCTCGAGGCGCTGACGGCCGAAGCGCTGAGCTACGGCCACTCGGCCGGCAAGGTCGAGACCAAGAAGGAATTCATCGACGTCATCGCCGGCAAGAAGACGACCTACAAGTCGATTACCCTCACCGATCCGGTCATCAGCGTCGCCGGCAACAACGCCATCGCCCGCCATACCTTCGCCGCCGAAGTCGAGGCGGGAGGCCAGGCGAGCTCACCCAAGATCGGAGTCATGCAGGTCTGGGTGAAGGACGGCAGCAACTGGAAGCTCTTGGCTCGCCAGGCGTTCCGGACTTCCTGACCGGGCCGGCCGCGCTGACAATTATCGATGGCATCCACTGGCCGGGTGTGCTCGTTATCCAGGGACTCGACATCGGCGCCTTTGGAACATGAATTGGGGGTGTTTGAGCAGATGAGCAAGCGTCCCCGTATCGAAGGCTACGCCATCGTCAGTCGTGAAGGCATGATCGCCAAGTCCGATGGCTCTTTTCCCGAGGAGCTGAAGATCCCGGCAGACCAGGAGTTCTACCAGGAGTCGCTCGACCGCGCGTCGGCAGTCGCCAACGGCCGGCATTCGGCCGAGGGCGGGCCCAAGGAGAAGAGCCGCAAGCGCATCATCCTCAGCCGCCAGGTGCATCGCATCGTGCACGATCCCAAGAATGCCAATGCTATTCTTTGGAATCCCGCGACGGCGCCGTTCGAGGAAGCCTGGCTGAAGCTCGGACTGGAAGATGGCATCCTGGCGGTGGTCGGCGGGACCGACGTCTTCGGCCTGTTCCTGACCATCGGCTACGACGCTTTCTACCTGACGCGGGCGTTGGCCAGCGTACCGCGCGGCCGTCCGGTCTTTCCCGGCGTCGGCCATGGCGTGCCGGCCGAGGAGCCCTTGAAGAAGCATGGGCTGGTGCTCAAGAACACGCGCATGCTCGATCCGGTGAGCAAGACCGTGGTTCAGGAATGGGGACCGAAATGAGCAAGCCTCCCACCATCGCCCGCATCTGGCGCGGCCGTGTCCGTCGCGAGCGTGCCGACGAGTACGAGAAGTACAATTACGACGTCGGCATCAAGCCTTTGATCGAGAAGGCGCTGGGCGTGCAGACCTTCCGCGAGGACCGCGAGACCGAGAGCGAGTTCATGACCATCTCCTACTGGGAGGACATCCCGGCGATGGCTCGCTTCACCGGCCGCGATCCCACCGACATCCACCACCTCGACCGCGATCCGGAGTTCCTGATCGAATTGCCCAAGTCGGTGCAGATCATCCGCCTGCTCACCAGTCACGGGAAGACAGGGTAGGCGTCTTGCCGGCCCGCTCATAGTCTTCCAGACCGCGCGCATCCTGCGCGCTCATGAATCATGAGCGAGCTGGAAGCTCGCGGTCCAGAAGAGCATGAGAAGACGCGCCACTGGGGTGGG
>JAEZHS010000172.1 GCA_023436825.1 Pseudomonadota bacterium
TGATCAAGGATTCGCCCGGCTTCATCGCCCAGCGCATGTGCGCCATGATCGCCAACCTCGGCTGCGAGATGGCGATGATCGGCATCGCCTCGGCGGCCGACGTCGACACCGCCATGACGCTCGGCCTGAACTATCCGCGCGGACCGCTGGCGCTGGCCGACTGGCTGGGCGTCAAGGACTGCCACGAGATCCTGGTGCAGCTGCAGGCCATCACCGGCGACGACCGCTACCGGCCGAGCCAGTGGCTGCGGCGGCGGGCGCAGCTCGGGCTGAGCGCGACGACGATCGAGTAGCAACCAGTCAGTTCCAGCGGTCCGCGACGCGCAGCGGCCTGCGAGCGCGCCGCGGTGCGCCGCCGGGCTGAAGGGTTGTGAACGCGTGGATGGCGAGCCACACCGAGATCGCCAGCACCAGCAGATGGGCGATGAGCGGGGGCGAGCCGATGCTCGTCGCCGGCAGCGCACGCAGGAGGCCGATCTTGGTGAAAGCCTGCATCACGGCGATGAAGGCGTTGAGGTAGAGCAGGGTCGCCGCGCCTGTGACCCAGGTCGCGCGCCAGGCGCCGGCCAGCCGATGGCGCCACAGCGCCAGCAGGGTCGGCACGAAGACCAACAGCGAGGCGACGCCGATGCCGTGCCCCGTGCCGAAGCGCGGGAACAACAGAAGGTAGAGCAGCCCCGTGACGCTGGCGGCGAGCGTGGTCACGAGGAACAGCGTCGTCGGGCCCCACGCCTTCGGCGACGCGGACGGGTGCGCGAGGACGAGCACGCCCGAGGCGATGCCGACCAGGCTGAGCACCACATGCACGACGGTGAACGTCGATAGAGACATCCCGAGGATCACGACACTTCTCCCACACTGAAGCATCCACCCGCGGGCTTCTTACGCCCGGCCGGCATGATCGGGAGTACGGATCAATTGATTGAGCGGCCGCTTTCGATTGTGGATCGCCATGATCGCGCCGAGCTCGCTGGTCGAGCGGCCTTGGTTGACAATTTAATTTCAGCTATTGCAATTTTATTGGCATGGGTCGCTTGTCGCCGCTGCAGCGCAAGGCTGAAACCGATCTCCTGGCCGGGGAGGAGCCGCTCGCCGTCCAGGGCCTGGCCCGGGGCCTCTCCGTCCTGAGGGCTTTCCGGCCCGGAGAGAGCGCGCTCGGCAACGCCGAGATTGCCGCGCGCACCGGCCTCTCCCGTCCGACGGTTTCGCGCCTGACCCAGACCCTGACCGCGCTCGGCTATCTCGCCTATGTGCCGCGGCTCGGCCGCTATACGCTGGGCGCCGCGATCGCCTCGCTTTGCCATTCCCTGCTGTCGGGCATGCCGTACCGGATCGCGGCGCACCCTTTCCTGCGCGAGGTCGCCGCGGCGACGCGCCTGCCGGTGGCGCTGGGCGCCCGCGACCAACTGCACATGATCAACATCGACACGGTCCGCCACGACAACGCGCCGCCGGCGCGCTTCGATCTTGGCGCCCGCATCCCGTTGGCCACGACGGCGATGGGCCGGGCCTACCTGTTTGCCGTGCCAGAGTCCGAGCGTCGCGGCCTGCTCGACCGCATCCGGCGCGACGTGGGCCGGGAGTGGCGTACGATCCGTTCGGGCATCGACAGTGCCTTCGAGATGATCGAACGCAGCGGCTTCTGCATTTCTGCCGGCGAATGGCGCGCCGATGTCGTCGGTGTCGGGGCGCCGGTCGTCACTGCCGACGGCATCGTGCTGGCCGTCAATTGCGGCGGGCCGCCCTTCGAGATCTCCGAGGAACGGGCGATCACGGATGTCGGTCCGCGGGTTGCCCACGCGGCGGCCAGTATAGCAGGGAGTGCGGATTGAACGGCGCGGGTGTATGGCGCCACGAACAAGGGAGGTTGAACATGTGGGGATTGAAGATGCGACGGCCGACCAGGATCGGCATGGCCTTGGGTTCGGTGCTGATCGCGCTTTCGCTTCCGGCCGCGGCGCAGGAAGTCGTGCTCAAGGGTGTCGCGGCCTTCCAGGAAGGCTCGATCTACGCCCAGAAGTTCGAGCAGTACGTCAAGGCGGTCAACGAGAAGGGCAAGGGCCAGATCCGCATCCAGTATCTCGGCGGGGCGCCCAAGGTCATGCCGCTGTTCGACGTCGGCAAGAACCTGAAGGACGGCGTCGTCGACATCGTCACGACGTCGAGCGCCTATTACGGCAACGTGCTACCCGAGGCCGAGGCGATGAAGCTGATCGAGGTGCCGATGGCGGAGCTGCGCAGCAACGGCGGCCTCGCCTTCCTCAACAAGCTGCACGTCGAGAAGGCCAATACCGAGTTCCTCGCCCGTTTCTACAACTACGAGCGGGCGCACATCTTCCTGAACAAGGAGATCGCCAAGCCCGATTTCTCCGGGCTCAAGATCCGCGTCACGCCGATGTACCGGCCGATGGTCGAGAAGCTCGGCGGCACCGGCATCAACTCGACGCCGCCCGAGGTCTACACCATGCTCGAGCGCAACACGGTCGACGGCTACGGCTGGGCGACGCGCGGCATCTTCGACTACTCGTGGCAGAAGGTGACGAAGTTCCGCATCGATCCGGGTTTCTATCATCCCGACATCACGCTGCTGGCCAATCACAACACCTGGACCAAGAAGCTGAACGATGCCCAGCGCAAGCTGCTGCTCGACCTCGCGCTGGAGATCGAGAACAGCACCGCCGACGTCGCCCTGATCGACGCCGAGCGCAAGAAGCAGGAGGAGGCTGGCATCAAGGTGATCAAGTTCTCGCCCGCCGACGAGCAGCGCTACGTCAAGGAAGCGCGCGAGGCGGGCTGGGCCGTGGTCAACAAGATCAGTCCCGAGAACGGTCCGAAGCTCCGCGGCTACTTCACCAAGGAGTAGGGGCGCAAGGAGTAGGTGATCGAGGCCCGTCCCGTGACCATCGCGCTTCGCCTGTTCGAGAAGCTGATCGGCTTCTTCGGTATCCTGTTCGGCGTGGTGATCGGGCTGATCATCGCGCTGATCTGCATCGACGTCGGCTTGCGCGACTTCGGGCTCGGCTCGCTGCCGTGGCTGATCGAGCTCAGCGAGTACCTGATGTACGCCGGCACCTTCCTGGCGGCGCCCTGGGTTCTCCGCCAGGGTAACCACGTCCGCGTCGACATGCTGTTCGTGGCCCTGCCGAAGCGCCTCGCCGTCCGGCTGGAGCAGCTGGTCGACGTGGTCGGCTTCGGCATCAGCCTCGTGCTGCTCTACTACGGCAGCGCCGTCGTGAGCGACGCCTGGCGCAACAACATGGTCGCCTACAAGACCTGGTACGTGCCGGAGTGGCTGCTGTTCCTCGCCATTCCGGTCAGCGCCCTGATGCTGGCGATCGAGTTCGCGCTGCGCTTCATGCGTGTCCAGGGCGTCGTGCGCGACTCGTATGACGTCACCGACCGAGCGACCTTGTGATGGCATGGCCCGCCGCCCTGGCCCTCATGCTGGGCCTCGTCTGCCTGGCGATGCTGATCGGCCTGCCGGTCGCCTTCGCCTTCTTCCTCACCAACATCGTCGGCGCCATCGTCTTCCTGGGCGGCGAGAACGGCATCATGTCGTTCCTGCGCGGCTCGATGGCGTCGATCGCCAACTTCAACCTGGCGCCCGTGCCGCTCTTCCTGGTGATGGGTGACATTTTGCTGCGCAGCGGCATGGCCTTCCGCGCCATCGACGCCATCGATCGCCTGATCCTGGCCGTCCCCGGACGCCTGTCCGTCGTGGCGGTGAGCGGCGGCACGATCTTCTCGGCGCTGTCGGGCTCGACGATCGCCACGACGGCGATGCTCGGCCAGTCGCTGCTGCCGGAGATGCTGCGGCGCGGCTATCATCCGTCGATGGCGATGGGGCCGATCATGGCGATCGGCGGCGTCGACATGCTGATCCCACCCTCGGCGCTCACCGTCCTGCTCGCGACCTTGGCCAGCAGCGTCAGCCGCGACAAGGTGTCGGTGTCGGACCTGCTGATCGCCGGCATCATTCCGGGCCTGATCATGAGCGTCTGCTTCCTGGTCTGGATCGTCGTGCGTTGCTGGATGCGGCCCGATCTTGCGCCGCGGGACGAAGCGGCAGGAGCGCCCATGACATTGGTCGAGCGGTGGCGGCCGTTCTTCATCGACGTGGTGCCGCTGTCGTTCATCTTCATCGTCGTCATGGGAAGCATGTTCATGGGCTGGGCCTCGCCGACCGATTCGGCGGCCCTGGGCTGCCTGGCTACGGTCGCGCTGGCGCTGTGCTACAGAGCGCTCACCTGGAAGATCCTGTTCGAGAGCCTGAAGAGCACCGCGGCGGTGACGACGATGATCTTCTTCATCATCGCGGCCTCCACGACCTTCGCCCAGATCCTGGCCTTCTCGGGCGCTACCGACGGCGCGCTGGCCGAGATCGCCAAGTACGAGTTCACGCCGCTGATCGCCGTGTTCGTCATGATCGCGATCCTGCTCGTCCTCGGCTGCTTCATGGACCAGATCAGCATGATGCTTCTGACGTTCCCGTTCTTCATGCCGCTGGCCAACGCGCTCAACATGGACCTGGTCTGGCTCGGCGTGATCCTGCTGATCTCGCTGCAGATTGGCCTGCTGACGCCGCCCTTCGGCCTGCTGCTGTTCGTCATGAAGGGCGTGGCGCCGCCGGAGGTCACGATGCGGCAGGTCTGGGCGGCGGCCTTTCCCTACACGGTGATCGTCTTCGGTGTGCTGATGCTCGTCGTGTTCGTGCCCTCCGTCGCCACGCTGCTTACGGGAGCCATGCGATGACCAGCCCTGCGGCAATCGATGCGGCCTGTCTGCTGGTCGCCAGCCGTCGCAGCCATGAGGGCGTGCCGGGCCTGCCGCAGGTCCTGAGCTTCGACGATGCCTACGCGGTCCAGGCCGCCTTTCGCGAGCTGGCAGGCGACCCGGTGATCGGCCACAAGGTCGGGTGTTCGTCCGAGCAGTCGCAACGCATGGTCAATTCGCCGGGCCCGATTGCCGGCAGCCTTTTCCGCGAGACCCTGTGGCAGCAGCCCGCGACGATTTCGGCGGCAAGGTTCTTCGTCCCAGGCGTCGAGGCGGAGTTCGGCTTTCGGCTCGGCGCCGACCTGCCGGCGCGGTCGACGCTTTACAGTCGGGAAGAAGTGGCCGCTGCCGTCGACGCCGTCGTGCCCCTGATCGAGATCTGCGATACGCGCCTGTCGGACTGGCGGACGCGTCGCATCGAGGAGATCACGGCCGACAACGCCTTCAACGGCGGCGTGGTGGTCGGGACAGCCTTCGAAGGGTGGCGCAGTCTCGATCTCGCCACTCATGCCGTCACCTTGTCGATCGATGGCGAGCATAAGGGGGAAGGCACCGGCGCCCTGGTGCTTGGCCATCCGCTCATCGCCCTGACATGGCTCGCCAATGACCTGTCGCGGCGTGGCAGCGGCCTGCGTGCCGGGGAGCTCGTCGCGGCCGGTACCTGCACCGGGCTGCACTTCGTTTGTCCGGGCAACTCGGTCGTGGCCGATTTCGGCTCGGCCCTGGGCAAGGTGGCGATTCATTTCACCGAGTGACGGCATTGCCTGCCGTCGGCTCCGCCCTTCACTCGAACTTTTCGACGTCGATCCGCGATCCTCTGACCAGAAGTGTGGGCGCATCGCTGGAGCAGGCTGTTCTCGCGACCGTGAATCGCAAGCCGTGGCTCAAGTCGGTTGCGCGAAGCACAACGGTCGACGCTTCATAGAAAATCACTACCGTGGGCTCGCCACCCATCGACCGCGCCTTGTTCAATCCTGCCAAAAGCACTGGACCCAGCACGGTCTGCAATTCCTCGTCGGATGCCCCCGGCT
>JAEZHS010000173.1 GCA_023436825.1 Pseudomonadota bacterium
CCTCTCCCCCACGGGGGAGAGGGGCATGAAATGAAGATCTAAGCGCTCGCCTTGTCGAGAGCCGCCACCGATTCGGCGTCGAGCTTGAGGGCGGGTGCCGCGAACAGGTCTTTGAGCTGCTGCAGGCTGGTGGCGCTGGCGATCGGGGCGGTGATCGACTTGCGCTGCATGATCCAGGCCAGCGCCACGGTGACATTGCTGGTGTTGTGCTTCGTGGCCGCCTCGTCCAACGCCCTGAGAACGGCAAGCCCCTTGTCGTTCAGGTACTTCTTCACGCCCTGTCCGCGCGGGCTCTTGCCGAGATCGGCCTCCGACCGGTACTTGCCGCTCAGGAAGCCGGCGGCCAGCGGCCAGTACGGGATCACGCCCAGTCCTTCCTTGACGCATTCCTGCTCGAGCGGGCCCTCGAACAGCGGGCGCTCCAGGAGATTGTAATGCGGCTGCAGGCTGACATAGGCCGGCAGGCCCTTGTCCTTCGCGATCTTGGCCGCTTCGGCCAGCCGCGGCGCCTCGAAATTCGACGCGCCGATGTAGCGGATCTTGCCCGCCTTGATCAGCTCGTCGTAGGTCGAGAGAGTCTCTTCCTGCGGCGTGTCCTTGTCGTCGCGGTGCGACTGGAAGAGATCGACGTAGTCGGTGTTGAGGCGCTTCAGCGAGGCGTCGACCGACTTCTTGATGTGGGCGCGGGATAGGCCTTGTCCCTCGTTCGGCATCTCCATGCCGCACTTGGTGGCGATCTGGACCTTCTGCCGCTTGGCGGGGTCCTTGCGGAACCAGCTGCCGATCACGACCTCCGATTCGCCGCCCTTGTGCCCGGGCGCCCAGCGCGAATAGACGTCGGCCGTATCGATGAACGAGTAGCCCGCATCGACGAAGGCATCGAGCAGCTTGTGCGACGTGGCCTCATCGGCCGTCCAGCCCAGCACGTTGCCGCCGAAGACGAGAGGGGCGAATTCGATGCTCGACCGACCGAGCTTGCGCTTCTCCATGGATGACTCCCTTTTTGAGATAGGCCCGCATTCTAGAGCATAGCTGGGGGCGCGCCACCGGAGTGGCGCCAGCAATGAGGCTTACTCCGCGGCTTTCGCCGGAGCCTCCGGCGGCGCGGCGGCGGCGGGTGGCGCGGCGGCGGGCCCCGCAGTCGCTGTCCCCATCGGCACCATCCCCGGAATGGTGAACGGCATGGTCGGCGTGGCGAACTGGATACCGAGCTTGGGCAGCTGCTCGTACATGCGGCGGACGCCCATGCGCTGGATGGCGCTGGGGTTCTTGGGCCGGGCCATGAACTTGAAGCGCACAATCAGCGAAGAGTCCTTGATGTCGACCACGCCCTGCATCTTGAGCGGCTGCATCAGGATGGGCTTGAAGGCCGGCTCCTCCATCATGTCGGTGCCGATCTTCTTCACCGTCTTGCGCAGCAGCTCGATGTCGGTGCCCGGCGCGAAGGCGAGGTTGAACTTCACGACCGTCCAGTCGCGGCTGAAGTTGGTGATGTGCCCGACTTGGCCGAACGGCACGATATGGAGCTGGCCGTTCTGGTGGCGCAGCTTCAGGCAGCGCACGCTGAAGCCCTCGACCGTTCCCTTGACCTTGCTGCAGTCGACATACTCGCCGATGCGGAATGCATCCTCGGCCAGGAAGAAGATGCCGGAGACGACGTCGCGCACCAGCGATTGGCTGCCGAACGACACCGCCAGGCCGAACACCGAGGCGCCGGCGATCAGCGTGATGTTGACGCCGAGCTCCGACAGCACCAGCAGGCCGCCGACCACCAGGATGACCGAACCGGCCATGGCGCGAACCAGCGGCATCAGGGTGCGCAGCCGCGAGGCCGCGACCTTGACCTCGTCCTCGGGATCGGCCGCGGCGTCGGCCGACGGCAGCGGGTTGGCGGCGATGTAGGAATCCATGCGGAAGCGCACGAACCGCCAGAAGGCGTAGATCGCCACCAGGGTGATTGCCGCGATCTTGGCGCCGCGGTCGTGGACCGCCCATTCCTCCTGGGTCATCGCGCCCAGCACCTTCACCATCACGGCGTCGGCGATGATGATGGCGACATAGAGCCGGGCGATCAGGCGAAGGCAGTCGGCCACCACGTCGCCCGCCATCGGCAGCTCGGAGACGATGTGACGGGTGATGCGATGCATCAGCGTCTCGAACAGCAACAGCACCAGCAACGCCGATTCGATGGTCGACATGCCGCGCGCCGCGGTGTGGCTCTCGGTCAAGGCGGCATAGACCGCCGCCACGCCCATCAGGCCGTAGAAGACGAGGCCCGCCATCCACCAGCGCTTCGCCGCATCGAGCTTGAGCTGCCGGCCGACCTTGCGCTCCGACACCATTGCGGCGAGCCAGGCGGCCATCTCATTGCGCCAGTGCCAGACCACCCAGACCAGGGCGACGGCGATCAATGGCGCGTAGATGATGATGGCGGCCGACGTCACGTCCGAGCTGGCGCCGGTCGTGATCAGCGCACGGGCGAAATGGCTGCCCAGCAGCGGCAGCACCACCACCCAGTTGAGCGCGATCAGGAGTCCGCGTGCCGCCGCATCGTCGACCGGGGCGATGCGGCCATCCGGCGTGGCCGGCCGCAGCCAGACCCGGAACAACAGGTTGAACAGGCGCCAGTAGAGCAGCAGGTCGAAGACCTGCAGGCCGATCTTGCCGCCGACGGTCTGGTTGCCGCCAATCTGGTTCAGGACCACACGGGCGGCGATGGCCAGCGCCACGACCGCCAGCAGGTCGAGCAGCATGGCGCGCACGAAGGCCCGCAAGGGCGAATGACCGACCAGGCGGTCGAAGGCAGCGACCCTGGAGCGGTTGAGCAGCAGGCGCACGATGTATTCTGCCGCAAGGCCCGCGACCACGATGCCCAGCAGCAGGAGCGCAGTGCGCCCGTCGATCACCTCGGGCAAGCGGGCAAGGTGGCGGCCCAGCGCCGGCACCTCCTTGACGGTGAACTCCAGGCGCTCGGTCAGGACCGTGAGGAACGATCCCGTCGCGGTATCGGCGCCGTAGGCGGGTTGGGCGGCGGCTGTGCACGCCCAGTCGGCGATCAAACCGCCGATCGCTGCCGCGACGCCAAATCTTGACCGTTTCATGCCTTTGCCCCCATTAGACGGCCGGCAAAGCCTAAGGCAAATGCCCAGGCCCTGCCATCTTCGCGCTGTTTTGACGTGACGTTTGCAAGAGATGTGTCGGGATATTCCATGTTCGGATTGATGCAGGACCGCCCGCTGCTGATCCAGCAGCTCATAGAGCACGCCGCCCTGAACCACGGCGACACCGAGATCGTGTCGCGCCGAGTCGAGGGCGACATCCACCGCTACACCTACCGCGATGCACGGGCGCGCGCCAAGAAGGTCGCCGAGGCGCTTATTGCGCTGGGCATCGCTCCCGGTGACCGCATCGGCACCCTGGCCTGGAACGGTTACCGGCACTTCGAGCTCTACTACGGCATCTCCGGCATGGGCGCGGTATGCCACACCATCAATCCGCGGCTGTTCCCCGAGCAGATCGTCTACATCGTCAACCATGCCGAGGACCGGCTGCTGTTCGTCGACCTGAACCTGCTGCCGGCCGTCGAGAAGCTGCTGCCCGAGCTCAAGACGGTGCGCCATGTCGTCGCCATGACCGACCGCGCGCACCTGCCCAGGGACTGCAAGATCCCGAACCTCCTGGTCTACGAGGACCTGCTCGCGGACAAGCCCGGCACCTACGAGTGGCCCGAATTCGACGAGCGCACGGCGTCGTCGCTCTGCTACACCTCGGGCACGACGGGCAACCCCAAGGGCGTGCTCTACCACCATCGCTCCACGCTGCTGCATGCCTATGGCAGCGCGCTGCCCGACACGCTGGGGCTTTCGGCGCGCTCGGTCGTGCTGCCGGTGGTGCCGATGTTCCACGTCAACGCCTGGGGCCTGCCCTACAGCGCCGCCCTGGTCGGCGCCAAGCTGGTGTTCCCCGGACCGGCGCTCGACGGTGCGAGCCTCTACGAATTGTTCGAGAAGGAAGGCGTCACCTTCACCGCTGGCGTGCCGACGGTGTGGCTGGCGCTGCTGCAGCACATGCAGGCCAATGGGCTCAAGCTCTCGACCTTGAAATACGCCGTGATCGGCGGTTCGGCGGCGCCGCCCGCCATGATCGAGACCTTCGACAAGGATTTCGGCGTCGAAGTGCTGCATGCCTGGGGCATGAGCGAGATGAGCCCCCTGGGCTCGGTCAATCATCCCAAGGCCAAGCACGCGAAGATGCCGGCCGACGAGGTGTTTGCCGTGCGGCTGAAGCAGGGCCGGCCGCCGTTCGGCGTCGACATGAAGATCGTCGACGATTCCGGTAACGAACTGCCGCGCGACGGCAAGGCCTTCGGCGACCTTCTGGTGCGCGGGCCGTGGATCACCTCGGGCTATTTCAAGGGCGAAGGCGGCGAGGTGCTGCGGGACGGCAACTGGTTCCCGACCGGCGACGTCGCCACCCTCGATGCCGACGGCTACATGCAGATCACCGACCGCTCCAAGGACGTGATCAAGTCGGGCGGCGAGTGGATCAGCTCGATCGATCTCGAGAACGCGGCGATGGCCCATCCCGGCGTCGCCGAGGCCGCGGTGATCGGCATCCGCCATCCCAAGTGGGACGAGCGCCCGCTGCTGATCATCCATCGCAAACCCGATGCCACGGTCGACAAGAAGGAGTTGCTCGAGTTTTTAGGCACCAAGGTCGCCAAGTGGTGGCTGCCCGACGACGTGCAGTTCGTCGACGCCATTCCGCACACCGCGACGGGGAAGATCCTCAAAACGCGGCTGCGCGAGGATTTTAAGGACTACAAGCTGCCGACGTAACTCATGCTCCTCTCCCCCAAGGGGGCCCCTTGGGGGAGAGGAATATGAGGAGGTCCGCGCTCCGAAAAGACAGCCTTCTCGGGAACCCTCCGCAGGCCTATCGTTGTGGCCAGTAGGAGTACGCCCATGGCCACAGAGACCATTCCCGTAATCGACCTCGGCCCCTATCTCGCCGGCGAGCCGGGTGCGCTCGACCGCACGGCGAGGGAGCTGCGCTTCGCGCTGACGGAGATCGGCTTCTACTTCATCGTCAATCACGGCGTGCCGCGGGAAAAGATCCAGGCGACCTTCGCCGAGGTGAAGCGCTTCCACGAGCTGCCGATCGAGCGGAAGCTTGCCCTCAAGATCGACCTGCACAGCACCGGCTACATGCCGATGCGCGGCAACACGCTGCGCACCTCGACGGTGCAGTCGGGCACCAAGCCCAACCTCAACGAGGCCTTCTTTGTGAAGCGCGAGATGGCGGACGACCATCCCGACGTGATCGCCAACCGCCGCTTCCGCGGCCGCAACCGCTGGCCCGACGGCCTGCCCGGCTTCCGCGAGACCGTGGTCGACTACTGCAACACCATGGAAGCGCTGGTGCTCAAGATGGTGCGCGTCTACGCCCGCGCGCTCGACCTGCCGGCGACGTATTTCGACGCGCCATTCCAGGATTGCCAGTATTCCCTGCGCATGACGCACTACCCGCACCAGGACGGTCCCATCGAGGACGAGTTCGGGCTCGCCCCTCACACCGACACGAGCTTCCTGACCTTGCTGGCGCCCAACGACGTGCCGGGCCTGTCGATCCGCACCCAGAGCGGCAAGTGGATCGACGCGCCGGCCATCCCCGACGCCTATGTCGTGAACGGCGGCCAGATGCTGCAGCGCTGGACCAACGACGTCTTCCTCGCCACGCCGCATCGCGCCATCAATCGCAGCGGCGGCGAGCGCTACGCCATCCCCTTCTTCTGCGACAGCAACATCGACTGGCCCGTCGCCGCCGTCCCCACCACCGTGGGGCCGGACAAGCCGCCCAAGTACCCGACGACCTATTACAGCGACTACATGGTCTGGTACCAGAAGCGGAACTACGACGTGCTGGCTGACGCCAACCGGCAAGCGGCCGAGTGAGCGGCGCGGACAAAATCCCCGTCATCGACCTGGCGCCCTACCTGGCGGGCGCGCCCGGCGCCTTGCAGCGCACCGCCAGGGAGCTCCGCTTCGCGCTGACCGAAGTGGGCTTTTACTTCATCGTAAATCACGGCGTACCCGAGCCGCTGATCCGCGGCGCCTTCGCGGAGGCCGCGCGCTTCCACGGCCAGCCGCTCGAGCGGAAGATGGAAATCGTGATCGACCGCCACAATGTCGGCTACCTGCCGATCCGCGGCGACACCTTGCGCACCTCGACGGTGCAGACCGTGACCAAGGCCAATCTGAATGAAGCCTTCTTCATGGCGCGCGACCTGCCGGACGACCATCCCGACGTCTTGGCCGACCGGCGTTTCCGCAGCGCCAACCGCTGGCCCAAGGACCTGCCCGGCTTCCGCGAGGCCGTCGTCGCCTACTGCGATGGGCTGGAACTGCTGGTGCGGAAGCTGGTGCGGCTCTACGCCGTGGCGCTCGAGCTGCCGGCGACCTACTTCGACGAGCCGTTCCGCGACTTCCAGTACAAGCTGCGCATGACGCATTACCCCTACCAGGAAGCGATCGCGGACGACGAGTTCGGCATCGCCCCGCACACCGACACCAGCTTTCTCACCCTGCTCGCGCCCAACGACGTGCCCGGCCTGTCGATCCGGACCACCGGCGGCAAGTGGATCGACGCGCCTGCGCTCGCCGGCGCCTATGTCGTGAACGGCGGCCAGCTCCTGCAGCGCTGGACCAACGATTTCTTCCTGGCTACGCCGCATCGCGCGGTCAACCGCAGCGGCGGCGAGCGCTATGCGCTGGCCTTCTTCTGCGACAGCAACATCGATTGGCCCATCGCCGCGGTGCCGACCTGCGTCGGGCCCGACCGGCCGCCGAAATATCCGACGACCTATTATACGGACTACATGGTCCAGTATCAGAAGCGGACCTACGACCTGCTGGCGGGCCAGCAGGCGGCGGAATGACGCCAAAACCCGGCTTCCCGCCCGGCGGCGACTCGGTCTAGAACCGGGAAAGGGAAGCCGCCCGATAAACCAACAGTTTCATCGCGGGCGGCAGGGGTAACAGAGGAAACGCCATGCTCGGCCTGATGCAAGACCGTCCGCTGCTGATTTCGCAGATCATCGACTATGCCGGAAGATACTACCCTGATGTCGAGATCGTGACCCGCACGGTCGAGGGGCCGATCCATCGCTACGGCTACAGGGACGCGCTGAAGCGCTCCAAGCAGCTCGCCGAGGCGCTACAGGGCCTGGGCATCCAGCTGGGCGATCCGGTCGGTACCATCGCCTGGAACACCTACCGCCACTTCGAGCTCTATTTCGGCATCTCCGGCATCGGCGCGGTGCTACATACCATCAACCCGCGGCTGTCGCCCGAGCACGTCACCTACATCGCCAACCACGCCGAGGACAAGGCGATCTTCGTCGACCTCAACCTGCTGCCGATCGTCGAGGGCGTGTGGGGCCAGTTGAAGACCGTGAAGCACGTCGTGGTCATGACCGATCGCGCCCACATGCCGGCCTCGTCCAAGATCCCGAACCTGCTCTGCTACGAGGAGCTGATCGCCGACAAGCCGGGCACGCTCACCTGGCCGACCTTCGACGAGAAGACGGCGTCGTCGCTCTGCTACACCTCGGGGACGACCGGCAATCCGAAGGGCGTGCTCTACTCGCACCGCTCGACGATGATCCATTCGATGATGATGTGCTCGGGCCCGGTCCTGGCGCTCAACCCCGACACCACCATCCTGCCGGTGGTGCCGATGTTCCACGCCAATGCCTGGGGGCTGGTCTATGCCGGGCCGTTCTGTGGCACCAAGCTCGTCTTTCCCGGCCCCAAGCTCGACGGCGCCAGCGTCTACGAGCTTCTGGACAAGGAGCAGGTGACCTTGAGCGCCGGCGTGCCGACGGTGTGGCTGGCGCTGCTCGAGCACTGCAAGCAGAACAACCTGAAAATGTCGTCGGTCAAGCGCTCGCTGATCGGCGGCTCGGCCGTGCCGCTTGCCATGATCGAGCGCTTCTGGAAGGAGCACGGCGTCGAGGTGGCCCAGGGCTGGGGCATGACCGAGATGAGCCCGCTCGGCACGCTGACCCGCTTCAACAAGGGCGAGCGCGACCTGCCGGACGCCGACCGCTTCGCCATCACCGCCAAGCAGGGCCGACCGGTGTTCGGCTGCGAGATGAAGATCGTCGACGATGCTGGAGAGGATCTGCCGCAGGACGGCAGCGTCTCGGGCAACATGGTGGTGCGCGGTCCCTGGATCGTGAAGGGCTACATGAAGGGCGACGGCAAGAGCCAGTTCGTCGAGGACGACTGGTTCCATACCGGCGACGTCTGCAAGATCGAGGCCGACGGCTCGGTGGTGATCACCGACCGGTCCAAGGACGTGATCAAGTCGGGCGGCGAATGGATCAGCTCGATCGACCTGGAGAACGCGGCCATGGGCTGTCCCGGCGTAGCCGAGGCGGCCGTGATCGGCGTGGCTCACCCCAAGTGGGACGAGCGGCCGTTGCTGATCGTCGTGCGCCGGCCGGACGCGCAGGTCGACAAGGGCGACATCCTGAAGTTCCTCGAGGGCAAGATCGCCAAGTGGTGGATGCCGGACGACGTGCAGTTCATCGACGCCATTCCGCACGGCGCCACCGGCAAGATCCTGAAGACCGCGCTGCGCAAGCAGTTCGAGGATTACAAGCTGCCGACGGCGTGACCCTGATGCCCCACATCGTTGTCGCCGATCCGATCCATCCGGACGGCATCGAGCGCCTGCGCGTGGCGCCCGGCGTCACGCTCGATCATCCCGCGACCGCAAACGGCGCGTCGTTGGCCGAGCGGCTGAGGGGGGCTGACGGCCTGATCGTGCGCGGCACGCCTGTCGACGAAGCGCTGCTGGCCAAGGCCGAGCGCCTGCGCGTCGTCTGCCGGCACGGCGTGGGCTACGACCTGGTCGACGTGCCGGCGCTCACCAGGCGCGGCATTGCGCTGATGATCACGCCCGAGGCCAATGCCGCCTCGGTCGCCGAGCACGCCCTGATGCTGATGCTGAATCTCGCCCGCAACGTGGTGCCGGTGTCGGCGGCCGTGCGGCGCGGCGAATGGCGGGTGCGCGGCCAGTCCAGCACCTTCGAGCTCGGTGGCCGGACGGTGCTGGTGTTCGGCTTCGGGCGTATCGGCACCCGGGTCGCACGGCTGTGCGCCGCCTTCGGCATGCGCGTGCTCGTGCACGATCCCTACCTGCCGGCCGGCACGATCCGCGGCTCGGGATACGAGGCCGTCGTCGATCGCGATGCCGGCCTGGCGCAGGCGGACATCGTGACCGTGCACGTGCCGGCCAACGAGTCGACGCGCGGCATGGTCGATGCGGCGTTCCTGTCGCGGATGAAGCAGGGCGCCGTCTTCATCAACACCGCGCGCGGCACGCTGGTGGACGAGGCGGCGCTGGAAGCGGCGCTGCGGTCCGGTCACCTCGCCGCCGCCGGCCTCGATGTGCTGCGCGTAGAGCCCATGGTGCAGGGACTGCCGATGCTCGAGCTCGATAACCTCGTGGTCACGCCGCACGTGGCGGCCAGTACCGCCGAGGGCCTTCGCCGCATGGCCTGGGATTCCGCGGGCAACGTGCTCGATTTCCTGGCCGGCCGCGTCGATCGCGACGCGGTGGTGAACGGCGAGGTCCTGAAGGCCTGAGCTACTCGGCCGGCGCCGCGCGTCGCGTGTGCGCCAGCTCGCCGAGCGCCTGGCGCGTCACCTGGAACCCGCCGGTCAAGGCCAGGCCCGACATGATCGCGGCCACGATGTAGTCGGGCCAGCCGCTGCCCGAGCCGAACACGCCCACCGCCGCAGCCAGCACCGCGAGGTTGCCGATCGCGTCGTTGCGCGTGCAGATCCACACCGAGCGCATGTTGCTGTCGCCGTCGCGCCAGCGATAGAGCAGCACGGCGACGCCGAGGTTGGCGGCAAGCGCCAGCGCGCCGACCGCACCCATCATCGGCGCCTCGGGCACCGTCCCTGCGAGCGCATGCTGGACGGTGGTGCCGGCGACCCACAGGCCGAACAGGCCCATGCTGGCCGCCTTGACCAGCGCGGCACGGGCGCGCCACTGCAGCGCCATGCCCAGCACGAAGAGGGCCAGGCCGTAGTTGGCGGCGTCGCCCAGGAAGTCGAGTGAATCGGCCAGCAGCGAGGCCGACTGCGCCGCGAGGCCGGCACCGATCTCGACCGCGAACATGGCGAGATTGACCGCGAGCGCGATCCACAGGACGCGGCGATAGACGGGCGACGCCGCCCCGTGATCGTGGCCGTGACCGCAGCAATGTGCACTCATCTCGATGCTCCGCCCTCGTCAGTGTTCAGCGACGTGCGTAACCATGTCCTCGACCATGCGCCGTACGTGCGCGTCGTCGGCTTCGTAGTAGACCTGCTTGCCCTGCCGGTCGGCCCTCACCAGGCGTGCGCCCTTCAACAAACGCAGGTGGTGGCTGACCAGTGACACCGAAAGATCGAGCCGCTCGGCGATATCGGAAACCGCAAGCGGCGTGCGCAAACACGAGACCACGATCTTGAGCCGCGTCGGATCGCCCAACAGCCGGAACAGGTCAGCCAACGCGGTGGCATGGTCGTCGGACAGGACGGTTTTCTTGGCTTTGGACATTTGAACAACTGTTCAAGTGTACGTCGCCAGCAGTCCCTGTCAACTAGCCACTATGCAACGTTATGATGTTCGCGATCGTGCCGGCGGCCAGCGCCCACAGGGGATTGCGCCGGCTGAAGACGACGAAGGCCGCGGTGGCGAGGCTGATCGCCACCGTCACCATGTCGCGGTCGAGGTTCCGCATCATCGCGACGCCGCTCGCCAGCATGAGGCCGAGGCCGACCGGCACCAGGGCATCGCGCAGGATCGCCACCACCTTGTTGCCCGACCAGCGGCCGAGCAGCCGCGCCGCGACGAAGGCGAGCAGGCAGGACGGAGCCATGATGGCGATCGTGGCGACCAGGAGGCCCGGCAGGCCCGCGACCTGCCAGCCGATCAGGCTCACGACGATGACGTTGGGTCCGGGCGCGGCGCTAGCGATGGCGAAAGTGTGGGCGAAGGCTGCGTCCATCATCCAGCCATGGACGTCGACGACCTGGCGCTGGATCTCGGGCAGCAGCACGTTGATGCCGCCGATCGACACCAGGGAGAGCGCGGCGAAGGTCCGCGCCAATTCGGCCAGCACATCGGTCATGCGGGACGCCGCAGCATCGCGAGCCCGATCGCCACCAGCACCAGCCCGATCACGACCGGCACCAGCGGCCAGCGGAACACCGCGACGGCCGCGAATCCCAGGGCGATGACCACCCAGGCCGCCGGCCCGGGCCGGATGTTGCGGATCATCTTCAGCGCCGTGCCGAGCACGAGGCCGGCCGCCGCAGCGGCGGCGCCGGTCAGGCCGGCATTGACCTCGGGCACGGAGGCGAGCCGGTCATAGACAACGGCCAGCGACGTCACGATCACCAGCGGCATCGCCATCATGCCAAGCAGGCAGGCCAGCACGCCCGAAAGTCCCTGGAAGCGATCGCCGATGAAGACGGCGGCGTTGGTCGTGTTCGGCCCTGGCAGGATCTGCCCTGCCCCCAGGATCTCCGCGAACTCCCGGTCGGTGAGCCAGCGGCGCTCCTCGACGATGACATGGCGCACCCAGGGCCCGACACCGCCGAAGCCCAAAAGGCCAATCTTGAGAAAACCGAGGAAGAGCTCGGCCTTGCTGACCTGGTTCATGGCTCGAGCATACGGAATCCGGATTATGCCTGCTTTGAAAAATGGGCCGATCAATGTCAAAACCGGGCAATGGGCCGCTCTGTCCGCGCCGAGAAGATCGAGGGCATCGCCCGGCCGGTCGTCGCCGTCGGCAACGATTATCCCGCCGGCCACCTGCACACCGCCCACGCCCATCGCCGCAGCCAGCTGCTGTTCGCCGAAACGGGCACGATGCAGGTCGAGACCCAGCACGGCTCGTGGATGGTGCCGCCGCACCAGGCCATGTGGATCCCGGCCGCCGTGCGGCATTCGATCACCTGCCGAGCGACGTGGCGACGCGCAGCGTCTATCTCGATGCCCGGGCGGCGCGCGGCATGGCCGGCCACCGCCAGGTCGTCGGCATCTCGCCGCTGCTGCGCCAGCTGCTGATCGCGGCGGTCGACCTGCCGGCCGAGTACGAGCCGCGCAGTCACGCCAGCCGCATCATGTCCCTGCTGGTCGACGAGATCCGGCTGGCGCCCGTCCTGCCGCTCAGCCTGCCCTTCCCGGCCGATGCACGGCTGGCGGCGCGCTGCCGGCGTTTCGTCTCGCGCCCGACGGCGCAGGACACGATCGACCGCTGGAGCCGCGCGCTCGGCCTCAGCCGCCACAGCTTCACGCGCCTGTTCCGGCAGGAGTCCGGCCTCACCTTTTCGGCCTGGCAGCGGCGCGCCTGCCTGCTGTCGGCGGTGCCGCGCCTGCTCGGCGGCGAGGCGGTGACGACCATCGCCTTCGACCTCGACTATTCGAGCCCCGCCGCATTCACCACCATGTTCCGCAAGCTGGTCGGGCCAGCCCGACGGCCTATCGCAGGGCGGCTGCGTGAGCCGCGCTTCCTGAGCGGGGCGGGTCGCGCTAGGCTTCTCCCATGACCGTCACCATCAAGCCCATCGATCCCGTGAACCGCGCCTTCTTCGCGGGCGAAGTGTCCGGCCTCGACTTGCGCAAGCCGCTCACGCCCGACGAGGTCGCCGCCGTCCATGCCGGCATGGACGAGTTCGGCGTGCTGGTGTTCCACGACCAGGACATCGACGACGAGCAGCAGCTCGTCTTCAGCCGCAGCCTGGGGCCGCTCGAGCAGGCCACCGGCGACATCGCCGCGCCTAAGGACCGGCGCATGAGCATGGACCTGAACGACATTTCCAACCTCGACAAGAACAATCAGGTCCTGGCCCGCGACGACAGGCGCCGGCTGTTCAGCCTCGGCAACCAGCTTTGGCACTCCGACAGCTCGTTCAAGGAGGTGCCGGCCAAGTATTCGCTGCTGTCGGCGCGCACCATTCCATCGACCGGGGGCAACACCGAGTTCGCCGACATGCGCGCCGCCTACGATGCGCTCGACGAGGCGACCAAGCGCGAGGTGCACGACCTCGTCTGCCTGCACAGCCAGATCTTTTCGCGCGGCATCCTGGGCTTCACCGACTTCACCGACGAGGAGCGCGTGAAGTGGGCGCCGGTGCGCCAGCGCCTGGTGCGCCGCCATCCGAGGACGGGACGGCTGTCGCTCTATCTCGCGAGCCACGCCGGCGGCATCGAAGGTTGGCCGGTGCCCGAGGCGCGCGCCTTCCTGCGCGACCTCAACGAGCACGCCACGCAGCGCCAGTTCGTCTACGCCCATGTCTGGCGGTTGCACGACCTCGTGATGTGGGACAACCGGGTGACGATGCATCGTGCGCGGCGCTACGATCACACCGTCGTGCGCGACATGCGACGCACCACCCTCACCAACGAGGTGTCGAGCCTGGAGCAGGCGCCTTAAGCGCAATGCGCCTGCAATTCCTCGGCTCCGGCGACGCCTTCGGCAGCGGCGGCCGGTTCAACACCTGTTTTCACCTGGAGCGCGCCGCCCGCGGCAACGTGCTGGTCGATTGCGGCGCCTCCTCGATGGTGGCGATCCGCAAATGGCAGGTCGAGCCCAACGCCGTGTCGACGGTGCTGGTCAGCCATCTGCACGGCGACCATTTCGCCGGCCTGCCCTTCTTCCTGCTCGACGCCCAGCTCGTCAGCCGCCGCACCGCGCCACTCACGTTGGCCGGACCGCCGGGCTTCCGCGAGCGGCTGGACATCGTCATGGAGGCGATGTTCGCGGGCTCGACCAAGGTCGAGCGGCGATTCGCGCTGGAGGTGCGCGAGCTGGCCCTGCACGAGCGCGTCGAGCTGAACGGGCTCGCCGTCACGCCCTACCTGATGAAGCACTACAGCGGCGCACCGTCCTATGCGCTGCGCATCGAGACCGAGGGCAAGGTGCTGACCTATTCCGGCGACACCGAGTGGGTCGAGGAGCTGATCCCGGCGGGACGCGATGCCGATCTCTTCATCTGCGAGGCCTACTTCTTCGACAAGGTGATGAAGTACCACATCGACTATTCGACGCTCGCCCGCCACCTGCCCGAAATCGGCGCCAAGCGCACCATCGTCACCCACATGAGCGCCGAGCTCTTGGGCCGGCAGCATGAGATCGCCCTGGAGGCCGCGCACGACGGGATGGTGGTGGAGTTCTGATGCTGCGGGCGCGCC
>JAEZHS010000202.1 GCA_023436825.1 Pseudomonadota bacterium
TGTATAAGCTACAGCCTCCGGCTCGCTAATGATTCATGCGCGCGCTGGAAGCGCGCGGTCCGGAAGACTAAGCTTCAACCATGAACAGACAAGAAGAACTGGCCGTCGGGAGGCGGCTGCTCGGCCATATCGACGGCCGCACCACCGACCTCGCCGAGGCGATGTTCCGCAACCGCGTCTCGGCCTATTCCTGCCGCGAGCGCGCCAGCCTCGAGCGCGACCGGCTGTTCCGCCAGCGGCCGATCTTCATGGGCCTGTCGACGCGCCTGCCCAAGCCCGGCGATTACGTCACCGAGGATGTCGCCGGCATGCCGGTGCTGATGACGCGCGGCCAGGACGGCGAGGTGAGGGCCTTCGCCAACATCTGCCGCCACCGCGGCGCGCCGGTCGCGCAGGGCTGCGGCAATGCCCGCGCCTTCGTCTGTCCCTATCACGGCTGGACCTACGATGCCGCCGGCAAGCTTTTGGGCACCACCGACAAGGTGGGCTTCGCCGGCATCGATCTTTCAAGCCACGGCCTGGTGCGCCTGCCGGCGGCGGAGCGGCACGGACTGCTGTTCGTGCGGCCGAAGCCGATCGGGCAGGGCGAAAGCGCGTCGATCGACGTCGATGCCGACCTCGGCGCGCTGGTGCCCGACCTTTTAGCGCTGCAGCTCGACACTTATCCGATCTTCTCGGTCGATCGCATCGCGCCGCGCATCAACTGGAAGTTTGCCATCGACACCTTCCTCGAGGGCTATCACATCCCGCATCTGCATCGGAAGACGATCGCGCCGTACTTCATCGGCAATGTCGGCACTTTCGACGGCGCGGGCCTGCACGGCCGCATGTGCGTGGCGCGCACCTCGATCGACACGGTGCGCCCCGTGGCCGAGGGCGAGCGCAACTACCGCCCGCACGTCATCTCGATCTACCAACTCTTCCCCAACACCATCCTGATCTGGCAGGTCGACCACATCGAGATCTGGCGCGCCTTCCCCGATCGCGACGACACGGGCCGCTGCGACGTCGAGATGACGATCTACAAGCCCCAGGACAGCGACAGGTCCGACGCCTACTGGGAGAAGAACCGCGATATCGCCATCCGCACGGTGATGGAGGAGGACTTCCCGCTGGGCGAGCGCATGCAGATCGGCTTCGAATCCGGCGCCACCGAAGAGGTGATCTACGGCCGCAACGAGCCGTCGCTGGTCCATTTCCACACCTCGATCCGCAACGCTCTCGGGGTCGCGGCGTGACCTGTCTACTTCTTCAGCAGCGCTTCGAAACCGCGACCGCCGTAAAACACACCCAAGATTGCGACAGTTTCATCTATCACTGTGAAGGCGATCGTCACGCGACGCCGGAAGCCGACAGTTCGCAATCCAGGGCGAAGATCGTCGCGTCTGGTGCCACGATAAGGCGCGGCGGCTAACCGGTCACAATAATCCATCACGGCATCGACAAAGGCGGCAGCTCGATGCGGACCCGAGGCCTGCGCGATATGCTGGTACAGGTCCTCCAGTTGACTTGCCGCACTTGCCGAATATCTCGTCTTCACGGTCTTTTTTTGGTGGTTCGCTTGCGCAGAGTCATGAGCTTTGCCCGGACTTGGGTGCTGCTCAGCAGTGCAGATGGACGAGCTTTTGCGTCGTCGTAGGCCTCTACGATCTCGGTTCGCAGCCAGGTTTCGAGAGCGCGATCCCGCGCCTGCAGCGCGCGAAGCCCGTCGCGGACGACTTCGCTTTCAGATGCATATTCTCCTGAGGCTACTTTGTTGCGTACCATCCGAGCCATTTCCTTGGGCAAGGTGACGCTGAGCTGCTGAGTAGTTCGCACGAGGGACTCCTCGGAGGTTCTATGGGATGGAACACGATTTAATCCTATCATAGGAACATGCTAATCGTCACCGGCATCGACGGAGATCACCATGCAACGCACCAAACCGCCCTTCCGTGCCGACCAGGTCGGCAGCCTGCTGCGCTCAGGCCCAGTCAAGGAGGCGCGCACCAGGCGGCTTGCCGGCGAGATCACGCCCGCCGAACTGAAGGCGGTCGAGGATTCCGAGATCAAGAAGCTGGTGGCCAAGCAGGAATCGATCGGCCTGCAGGCGGTGACTGACGGCGAGTTCCGCCGCTCGTGGTGGCACTACGACTTCCTGGCCAAGCTCGACGGCGTCGAGCTGGTGAGCGTCACGCAAGGCCTGCAGTTCAAGGGCACGCAGACCAAGGCCGAGGGCCTGCATGTGCACGGCAAGATCGATTTTTCGCCCAGCCATCCAATGATCGACCATTTCAAGTACCTGAAGTCGGTTGCCAAGGCCGTTCCCAAGATGACCATTCCGTCGCCGACGGCATTGCATTATCGCGGCGGCCGACAGGCGATCGAGGCGTCTGTCTATCCCGAGATGGAGCCGTTCTTCGCCGATCTCGGCCGGGCCTACGGCAAGGCCGTGCGCGCCTTCGGCGAGGCGGGCTGCACCTACCTGCAGCTCGACGAGGTGTTCGTGGCCTATCTCTGCGACGAGGCGAAGCGCGAGTACCTGCGCGGCCGCGGCGACGACCCCGACAGGCTGCTGCATGTCTATGCCGACCTGGTGAACGCCGCCTGCGCCGGCCGCACGCCCGGCATGACGATCTCCATGCATCTCTGTCGTGGCAACTTCCGCTCGACTTGGATGGCGCAGGGCGGCTACGAGCGCGTGGCCGACATCCTGTTCAACCAGATGGGCGTCGACGCCTATTTCATGGAGTACGACACCGAGCGCGCCGGCGGCTTCGAGCCGTTGCGCTTTCTCCCGAAGGGCAAGCAGGTCGTGCTGGGCGTCATGACGTCCAAGACCGGCGAGCTGGAGAGCAAGGACCAGCTCAAGCGCCGTATCGACGAGGCGGCCAAGTTCGCGCCGCTCGACCAGCTCTGCCTGTCGCCGCAATGCGGCTTCGCCAGCACGGAGGAGGGCAACCTGCTGGCCGAGGACGAGCAGTGGGCCAAGCTCGGCCGCTGCGTGGAGGTCGCTCGAGAAGTCTGGGGCTAGGGCCGACGAGACTGCCTGCATCGCTGGCACGACGCTCGAGCCCGAACAGTTTTTGCGTCGTTTACCGCCTTATGGCACGCAAAAATTAAAACTGAAGTTGACTTTTTTGAATACTTGGATTATAGAGGGCGTGCGTCGCCTCCCAGCGGCTCTGCTCTTTGCATCGTTCATCCGATACCTGTCGCGCCCGGCCGCGGCCGGGCCTTTCTGGTCGTTTGCTGGGAGCGCGCCACGAAGACGCGTTACCGTCCCTCGAGCTGCTGGTTCAGCCAGGCCAAGACTGTCTCCGACCGAAGAAAGCGATACGCCGCGCCGCGTTCGCGCTCGTCCAAAAGGTTACCGGCGATCACGGCGATGACGAGATCGCACTTCTGCGAGACGGCGATGCCCTCGACATGGCGCGTGCCGCCGTTTGCGAGCTCGTAGCGATAGAGCCTGGAGCGGCCGGCCAAGGGGCCGATGTGGATGGCAAGGCCTTCCCGGGCCGACGTGAAGTGTTCGTCCAGCAGGTCGACGTCGGCGACGCGGTCGACCTCGTCGTCGGTGGTGACGCCGGTCTCGCAGTTGCCGCAGAAGCCGAGCTTGGGCCGGACATAGACCTCGAGCGTGCCGCGACGCCAAGCGCGGCCCGGCGGCCAGGCATCCCGCGGGAACGGCCAGGCGGTCGGCCGCCATGGCATGTCCTTGGCGGGCAATGGCGCGTCGTCCTCGCTCAGGCCGAGTGCCACCATGCCGGCCACCAGGCCGGCCGCGAGCGATGTCTGGACGATCGTGCGGCGATTCATGGCGCGGCCTATTTGAGGCCCGCCACGGCGCGCGCCTCGCCGTCCAGCTCGAGGATGTGCAGGCCGGTGTTGGCGCGATCGACGATGTAGATGTAGCCGCGCGCATCGGTCTCGACGTTGTTG
>JAEZHS010000210.1 GCA_023436825.1 Pseudomonadota bacterium
TAGGAACGACTCCGCGCTATTGGCGTTGCCACTGCTGTCACGGAGGAGCTGAGATCATGGCAGCACGCAGTAAAGTCGCGAAGAAGAAACCAGCACGCCGCAAGGCGGCGAAGCGCGAGCTGATCGACACCGGCAGGAACAAGCTCTATGTGCGCCGCAATCGCCGCGGCACGTCGTTCAAGGAAGTGGAGGACATCGGCCGGTCGCTGGCGCAGGACCGTCGTCGCAAGGCGAAGACGGTCGCCAGGCGCGGCCAGGGTGATCGCGGTGACCGCAAGCGAACGGCGTAGTTGCCTCGGCAGGCGGGCCGCCGGAACTATCGGAGGATTCCGCTTGGCCTGCTCTTGGTGTGCGGTACCGAGGAATGAGAGCTGAGAGACGTCACCAGCCTCGATGGCATCGCCGGAGAAATCACCTGTCCTGTATGTGCCGGCAGCGGCGCCTTCCTCGAGCCCGATGAAACGCCGGTTCCGTGCACCGACTGCAAGGGCAGCGGTAAACAGCTGGTGAGCATCTGACGGCAGCCCTCACGGGTGCTCGGTCCAGCCGCCGAGCAGGAGACCATCCCACTCCGTCACGCCCGGATTGAACACCGGATACGCGTGCCGCTCGTAGTGCTGCCGGTAGAGCTCGGGCTTCCAATCGATCACCTGGTCGTTCAACGCGTCGTGCGCCAGCGCCGGCTTGGACGGATCGAACTCGGCTATGGGACGCCAGTTTGCCATGGAACAGGGAATGTCGCAGGTGTCGTCGTGTTGCGCCAGGGCGTGGTAGGGGTCGCCGGATGATCAAAGGGGGCGCTGCGTTCGACCCATTAATCCATACAAAATGGCGAGGCTCTTGCGGCCGATCCTGGGGATGCTCGCGAGCTCCAAAGCATCAGCTGACTGGAGGTCATCCACTGTGAGGAAACCCGCGTTCGCCAAGGCCCGGCCAGCGCCAAGTGGCAGACCCTTGCCCTCCCAAGCCTTCGACGCCAGCCAGTATTCTTCGAATGACGAAGGTTTGCGCCTGATGTCGGACAACTCGCCCTCAATCTCTGTCAGCAGCCAAAGCGGCCAGGATCCAGCAAACGCCGTGCATGCCCAGTCGGTTGTCACACTTCTAAGCAATAAGTACGCCGCCTGAATCCCCCGAGGCCAGCCGCAGGACGCGCGGGTGTGGCGCCGCGGCAACAATTGTGACCAGCTGAGTCTGGCGATGGACGATTCATCGCGGATCCCGGCATCGTTTGCCGACGTTCTTCCGGCATGCACAAGCCCAAGCCCTGGAAGTGTTCGATCTGCGGCCAAGAGGTTCCCGACCTGCCGATCGAGGTGCTGCGGCACCAGCTGTCGCATGTCGGGCGGCGGCCGTACGCGCGTGATCGGCCTAAGCGGGCCGAGCCCGATCGACTGCCGGCGCGCGACGCCGATCTAGTGCAGGGAATCCGGCTCGGCCCGCTTTTGACGGCGCCGAGGAACGTGAGCTCAGAGAGGTGACCAGCCTGGATGGCGTCGCCGGAGAGGGCTGCGTGCCAATTCGGCGCCGCCTGCTACACAGCCATTGTGATCTGGCAACTGACGCCTTGTGGGCGCCATTCGAATTGAATGTCGCCCCTCAGTTGGTCAACGACCATTATTTCCATCAGGCGCGAGCCAAAGCCGAAGCGCTTCGGCGGGGTCACTACCGGGCCATTCGCCTCGCTCCAACGAAGCGAAAGCTGACCATCAGCGACTCGGGCCCACTCGACTGCAACACGGCCTTCGGCCACAGACAATGCCCCGTACTTGGCCGCGTTGGTAGCCAGCTCGTGCAAGATCATAGCGACCGCCTGCGCTTCGGCCGTCTTCATCATCGATTGAGGACCCTCAATCCTTGCTTGCCCTTCGCGGGCATATGGCAATAACTCCTGAGTGACCAATCTATGAAGATCGGCTCCGCTCCACTGCGACTCGACGAACAGGCTGTGCACATTTGACAGAGCCCGGATGCGCCCTTCGATTGCGCGCTTGAGGCCCTCGGGAGTGTCCGCGTGGGAGAGCTTCACTGTTGCCTGCACGGTCGCCAATATGTTCTTGACGCGATGTTCCGCTTCGCGCGCCAGAATGGCGATCTGCGCTTCGCTTCGTTTGCGTTCTGAAATATCTCGGCCAATCTTTGATGCACCGATGATATTGCCATCTTCATCACGCACAGGAGAGACGGTCAGGGAGATATCAATCAGGTTGCCGTCCTTGCGCTTGCGCACGGTCTCGTAGTGGTCAATGCGTTCACCTCGCCTGAGGCGTGTGAGAATTGACGGTTCCTCATCATGTCGGTCCGGCGGAATGAGAATGGTGACGGGCTCACCAATGGCTTCTTCCGCGAGGTAGCCGAAGATCCGCTCCGCGCCCCGGTTCCAGCTCATAATGATGCCGTCCAGGTTCTTGCTGATGATTGCGTCATCGCTGGACTCGACAATAGCTGCCAGCCAGAAAGCGGGATGGCGATCGTTGTTCGGATCCTTGGCGCGACGCACGGGGGGTGCTCTCGGTTCTTGGGCGGCGTCTAGCCTACGCGATGATCAATATTCCGAGCAACAGGTGCGGCCGCCTCTAAGCAAAGCGGAAGTCAGCACGGGGGGCTGCCTGACTGTGTGACGGAATCCCTTTGGGCAGCGGACGCCACTTCCACTCTGACGATGCAACGCCTGGCGCCGGGAGCACGTTTGACGGCCGATAGGAGTTCGTGTGTCGGAAGTAGCAGACTTGCTGGCACGTGCAGTCAAGTTGCGGGCCCTGGCTGCAAAGGCTAGGCGCCTTGCGGCTGTCGCGACCCTATCGCCAGAGGACGTGCATCGCCTCCTCCAATTCGCGGACGAGCTGGAGCGTGAAGCCTCCGACCTCGAGGGTGAAAGTTAAACGTAGCAAAGTCTAGTCGCCTCGGAGGCGCGGAGATCTCGTCGGCGCGCTTCTGCAGATCCCCGGAGATCTTGGCGGCGTCGATCATCGGTCGATCCTTTCGGGGCCAGCTCGCCTAAATGGCGAGTCCCGCATATGCTTGCAAGCTTCAGTCGAGGAGCTCGAAATGCCGAAAGGTTATTGGGTTGCGTTTGCGGATGTGTCTGACCCCGAAGGGTACAAGGCCTACGTTGCTGAGAACGCGAAGGCGTTTCGAAAGTATGGCGGCCGCTTCCTGACGCGAGGTGGGAAATCGGAGATCGCCGAGGGACAACCGCGCTCACGGACGGTGGTGATCGAATTTGCCAGCTACGCCGCTGCCCTTGAATGCTACCGATCTCCTGAGTACGCCAAGGCCATGGCCCTCAGGGTGGGCAAGGCACTCTTTGATCTGTCCATCGTCGAGGGTTACGACGGCCCTCAGCCACTGTGAGTGACGAGGGTACCAGAGCCGAGGTCGCCACAGCACGTCGAGCGCCGCGGCCGTTAGTGCGTCGTGTCGTCCGCCGTGGCCGGCGCGCCGATCTCGTCGGCGAGCTTCTGCGCCGAAGGCTTTCACGACGTCCATGCTGACGTTGCTGCGCAGGACGACCTCGCTGTCCGGGGTCACGGCGACGATCAGGTGCGGCACATCGAGGCCGGCTTCCTCCAGGCGCCGGCGGATCAGGGCATCGGCCTCTCCCAGGATCTGCTCGAGCACGCCGGCCGGGGATTTCAGCGGCGTAGGAGAGGGCGCCTGCCGCTCGTTGCCCTGCTGCTGGCCGCTCCGCTCTTCAAGGGTGGGCGGCCATGCCCGGTCGGCGACGGCGCGGGAGATGTACATGGCGTCGAGCTCGGTCGCGCCGGCGACCAGGGCGTCGACGTAGGCAACCAGCGGCAGGGCGCGCGGGTTGGAGGCCTGACGACGTCGTCGATCTTGAGGGCGAAGCCGTCGGCCTCGCTGCCGATCGGGACTATCTTGTAACGGTAGCGGTCTCTGACGATGGGCATGGCCCGTTAAGGCCGAAGTCGGCGTGACAGTCTGCGGGCTGCAGTGACTGCATCGGATCACGATTTCGGCAGCAATTGATGGCACTGACAGCGCCTGCATGACGAGTTGGCTCGGAAGCTCCGCCAGTCGAGAGAGCAGGCCACGAACGGAACAAAAGGATTAGCTCCGAAGCACTATGCGTGACACGTCCACGCGGGCGCGCAAGAGTGATACGAGGCCGCATGCCTTTGTTCTGGAGGATCGATTCCAGGGAACGCCTTTTCATCGGCATTGGCGAGGGCGAGGTCACCTTCAGCGATGCGGCATCACTCCTGGACGTGTTAGCGGGCGCGAAAGCGGTGCCCTATCGCAAGATCATCGATGGCCGCGCGGCGCACTCCACGATGACTGACGAAGAACTGTTAGCCGTGTGTGCCCGAATCAGAGGCCTTCATGAGCTAGGTACTGTGGGTGCGCTTGCCCTGGTCGGCGCGCCCGACCAGTACACAAAGTGCGCCCGCTTGCTGGGCGCGCTCGCTGCGGCGGACCGGCCGATTAAGCTGTTCGGCAGGGTGCTAACGGCGCGGCGTTGGCTCGACGAACAGGCGAGGTCCTGAAGCACGTTGAGGCACTGACGACCGGGGAACACACAGGGCACATTTGCCCACCATCTTGCCCACCATTTTTCGCTGCGTTTGGCTCTTTTTCGCTGCGTTGGGGTGGGCAAGCAGGCCCGTCATCCACAGCCTGCGCGCGGTGTGCGACAGCCATAAAATGCTGTCCTGCTTGCAACGAGGCGATGGTGAGGATGGTGCTGCCGGACAGGATTGAACTGTCGACCTCTCCCTTACCAAGGGAGTGCTCTACCACTGAGCTACGGCAGCGCCCGGAGGCCGGAAGCCTCGGAGGGGCGGGGTATGCCATAGGGCTGGAACCGGTTCAACCGTTGCCGCCCGCCGAAACGGGCGTTCCGCGCCCGCTTGCGGCGGGGCGTCGCGTCTGCCTACGATTTCACCGGCGCAGGCAGGAGGAAACATGATGGACTGGCGTCCGATTTCGGCCGATTCACACATTACCGAGCCGCCCAACTGCTATGTCGACCATATCGATCCCGCCTGGCGGGATAGGGCGCCGCACGTCGTCTACAAGGAAGGCATGGGCGACATCTATGTCGTCGAGGGGATGAAGACGCCGGTGCCGATGGGCCTGATCGCCGCGGCCGGCGTCGATCCCAAGGATATCCGCATCGGCGGCGCCAGGTTCGACGACCTGCACCGCAGCGGCTGGGATCCGACCGGGCGCGTGGCCGACCAGGACAAGGACGGGGTCGCCGCCGAGGTCATCTATCCCAGCGTCGGCATGCTGCTCTGCAATCATCCCGACCTCGACTACAAGAAGGCCTGCTTCGACGCCTACAATCGATGGCTGCTGACCTACGTGTCGCACGATCCGCAGCGGCTGATCGGGCTCGGCCAGACCTGCATCCGCACGATCAAGGAAGGCATCGAGGATCTCGAGCGCATCAAGGCGATGGGCTTTCGCGGCGTCATGATGCCTGGCAATCCGGGCGAGAAGGACTACGACGATCCCGCGTACGATCCGTTCTGGGAGGCGGCCGTCGCGCTGGAACTGCCGCTCAGTTTCCACATCCTGACGTCGAGCGGCGACAACACCATGATCAAGCCGCGCGGACCCAAGATCAACAGCTTCCTGTCGATCATCCGTGGCTGCCAGGACATCATGGGCATGCTGGTCTATTCCGGGGTGTTCGAACGCCATCCCGAGCTGCGCGTCGTCTGCGTCGAAGCCGATGCCGGTTGGGCGCCGCATTTCATGTACCGCATGGACCACGCCTACAAGCGCCATCGCTACTGGATGAAGGGCAAGGAGCTGCAGCGCCTGCCGTCGGAGTATTTCCGCAAGCACATCGCTCTCACCTTCCAGGACGACTGGACGGCCTTCCAGTTCGCCGAGCAGCTCGACCCACATCAACTGATGTGGGCCAACGACTTCCCGCACAGTGATTCCACCTGGCCGCGCAGCCAGGACGTGATCGCCGAGCAGGCCGCGCATCTCAGCCCTGGGTTGAAGAAGCGCATCCTGCGCGACAATGTAGCGGAGCTCTACAAGCTCGCGGCCTGAGCCGTCGCTGCCAGGCCGCCGCGCATTCTGCACGCTGCGGGAACCCGGGCAGGATTGTGGCGTTGCCCCCCGAACGCGTGCGCTGCCGCGCGATCCGGAGGGGACCTCCGCCCCTTCGAAGCCTCCGCTTTGAGGGGAACAAATCATGCTCAGGAAACTGTTGGTTGTCCTTGCGACAACGCTGCTCGCGGCCGCCTGCGCCCCGGAGCCGCCGCCACCTCCGCCGCCGCCACCGCCCGTCGCGGCGCCGCAGTCCTTCATGGTCTTCTTCGATTGGGATCGCTCGAACCTGTCGCAGCAGGCGGTTCAGACCATCGGCCAGGCCGCCGCCGCCTTCAAGGCGCGCGGCAGTGCGCGTGTCACGGCGACCGGCCATACCGATACATCGGGACCGGAGAACTACAACATGGCGCTGTCGCTGCGGCGCGCCAATGCGGTGAAGAACGAGCTTGGCCGCCAGGGCGTGCCGGCCGACGCCATCACGGTGATCGGCAAGGGCGAGTCCAACCCACTGGTAGCGACCGGCGACGGCGTGCGCGAACCGCAGAACCGCCGCGTCGAGATCGTGATGGATGGGCAGATGGTGTCGACGACCACGGTCTTCTCCGACCCGCGCAGCTACTGCAAGGCGCTCAGCGACAAGTGGCGCGAGTTCCGCACCTCCCAGCTCGACACGCCTGAAGCGGCGGCCATCGCCAGGTGCGAAGCGGGCGACTATCAGGGCGGCATTCCGTTGCTGGAGAATTCCCTGATCGCCAACAAGATCCCGTTGCCGGCGCCCGGCTACCGCTGGCCGGGCCGGCCCATCGGACCGAGCTGAGATCGATCGATTGCGCGAGGAAGAGGCGGCCCGCAAAGGGCCGCCTTTTTTACGGCTTGGTGCGGAGTGCCTCGAGACGGTCGATGAATGGCCTTTGACCGGCATTGATCTTCTGGCGCGCCTCATCCGGCGAAAACCATGTCGCGCGATCGACTTCGGGGAACGATTGCCGCCGGCCGCTGCGCGGCGGCCATTCGATCTCGAAGCTGTTGCCCGAGATGCGCTCGACATCGAGATCGCCCTCGAGGGCGAAGCCATCGACTTGCTTGCCGCCGCGCTGGCGAATGCGCCCGAGAGGAATCAGCTCACCCGCTGGCATGGCGCCGAGCTCCTCGGCGAATTCGCGACGCGCCGTCGTTTCCGCATCCTCGCCCGCGCCGCGTTCGCCTTTGGGAATGGTCCAGGCGCCATCGTCCTTGTTGCGCCAGAACGGCCCGCCGGGATGGACCAGCAACACCACCAGGTCGCGACCGTTGCGCTTGTACAGGAGAATGCCGGCGCTTTCGGCGGCCATTCAGCGCCTCACGCTCCGCCAGGCCCCGCCTCGAGCGCACTCACCGATAACGTCGAGGAGCGGCCTTCGAGGCGGGGGCCGGTACGTTGGAAAAACCGGCAAAGAAACAAACGCTGGACCGGGATCGGCGGTTGCCCACATCTGGAAGGTTCCCGCAAGGCAGCGTCTGCTTTTGAACGGCAACCTGACCGGGGAAGGTCCGTTGTCGTCCCACACAGGGAGTACCAACCGATGAAGCCTATTCTTCCCATTCTTGCCATCGTCGTTGTCGGCCTGGTCAGCGCGTGCACTTATCGACATGAAACCGTTGAGCGTCCTGCCGCTCCGGCTGCAACCGTCGTTGCCACGCCGGCGCCGGCGTCGAACACCGTGGTCTACACCGAGCCGACACCCGCAACCACGACCGTCTATACCCGCTAGGGAGCAAGCCATGAAGTCCCTGCTTGTCTTCGCCTCCGTCGCGAGCGCGATCCTCGCCTCGGCCTGTACGATTCGCGAAGAACGGACCGTTCAGCCGGCGCCGTCCACCGCGGTGGTGGCGCCCGCACCGTCCGCCGTCGTCTACACAGACACCGCGCCCAAGACGACGACCGTTTACACACGCTGACGTTTACACACGCTGACACAGGCTTCTCCCGCGCCCGGCGTCGCTTCCCCGCGCCGGGCGCGCCGACTGGCCCACCCGATGAGTAAATCGGGTGGGCTTTTTCATGGCGCCCCCTTTCTTCGTGTCGAGGTGCCGTGATCAGTTGTGCCGGTCGCGTGGGCCGGGCCGGGCTGCTGCTTCCAGGAGCTCGTTGCGGGTGCGGACCACCGCAGGGTCCTGGGCATCGATTTGTTCGGCTTCGTCGAGGGCGCGGTCGGCGGCGTCGTAGTCGCGCCGGGCGATGGCGGTTCGCGCGGCGTCGACCAGGGCGGCGATGTGCGTTGCGTCCTGGCGGGGTTCGGCGCGATCGCGCCGGGGATCGCCGCGGCTTGTCCGCAACTCGGCGATCTCGCGTCTCGCCGCGGCAGTCTCGGCAAAGCCCGGCACCATGCGATCAGCGCCCTGCAACGCCATTTCGGCGCCGGTGAAATCGCCCCGTGTCGCCTTTCGCCGCGCGTCCGCGATCGCCGACCGCGCCCGGTCGACCTGGCTTGCCGAGTGGCCCGTCGGCGCCGCCTGCTGGGACGTGGGTGCGACGGGCGGCAGGGCTTGCGACACCGGCGGCAGGTCCTGGTTGTTCCGATAGATGTAGTAGCCGCCACCGGCCACGACGACCGACAGCGCGCCGAGAAGCGCGTAGAGAAGCCCGTTGCCGGGACCGGAGTTGTCGTCCGCCACGAGGTACCTCCTGCGGTCCGTTCTGGCCCGAACCGGTGCTGGACGTCGGGAAAAACGCCGCCGGGGGCACTAGTGTTCCTTATCGGACCATGGCGCGACGCCAGCGGACGGTGTCCTCGATCTGCGTCTCGAGGCCGCGCAACGGCGTCCATCCCAGGTCGCGCTGCGCCTTGGCGATGCAGCCCACCAGCTGGGGCGAATCACCCGGCCGGCGTGCGCCGAAGACGTGCGGCACCGGCCGGCCGACCGCGCGGCCGATCTCCTGGACCACCTGCTTGACGCTGTAACCGGCGCCGGAGCCGAGGTTGAACACGTCGTGGCGCCCGCGGCCGGGCTTCTGCCGCATCAGCCATTGCACGGCCTTGAGATGGGCATCGGCCAGGTCCGACACGTGCACGAAGTCGCGCACGCACGAGCCGTCCTGTGTCGGGTAGTCCTCGCCGTGCACGATCAGCGTCCCGCGCAGGCCGAGCGCGGCATCGACGGCCAGCGGCAGCAGATGGGTCTCGGGCTCGTGCGCCTCGCCGATCTCGCCGGCCGAGTCGGCGCCGGCGGCGTTGAAGTAGCGCAGCGACGCCGAGCGCAGGCCGCGCCACGTCGCGGCCTCCAGCGCGCGCTCCACGCTCGCCTTGGAGACGCCATAGGGGTTGAGGGGGGCGATCTTGTGTCCCTCCTGCAGGAGCTCGGCCTGCGGTATCCCGTAGACGGCGCAGGTGCTCGAGAACACGAAGGCCTCGACCTTGTGGCGGATGGCGGCACCGATCAGAACGCGGCTCTTCGCGGAGTTGTTGACAAGGTAGCGCTGGGGATTGGCGACCGATTCGCCGACTTCGATATAGCCCGCCAGGTGAATGACGACCTGCGGCTTGTGGCGCTGGAAGACTTCCTCGATGAAGCGTCCGTCGCCGACATCGCCCCGCGCCAGCTCGCCCCAGCGTACAGCCCACTCATGTCCCTTCTCGAGCGTGTCGAGACAGAGCGGCTGGGCGCCGGCCTCGGCCAGCGCCTTGCAAACGTGGCTGCCGATGTAGCCGGCGCCGCCGGTGACCAGCACCGGCCCGCGAACGGTGGACGCAAACAAGTATCAATTCCTCCGGGTTGGACGGCAGACGTTGGTCGATGTGAAAACATCACTCAATCGCCGTGAAGGCTGATCACACACTGATCACCAGCGATTCCGGCACGAGCGCGGCTTCGACATTGCCGGCCTCTATACGATCGGCCGCGAAAACGCACTGCGCCTGGTCGGGTTCCGTCGCACCTTGATCATCGGGGCCGCGACACAGGCCTGAATCTGGCCAGCTTCTCGCAAAGCTCGGCGACATCCTCCTTGGCGACGAACATCGTCGAGGGCACCGTCGCAAGGCGCATACGGATGAGCTCGTAGTCCTCCTCCGTCAGCCGCTCGAAGAAGCGCACCAAGGAATCCTCGAGAGGGGCGTCGAAGGTCCAGCCGATGCGATGCTTCTCGATAACGTTGCCGACCTCGAAGCGATGGACGGCAAGGCACGGCACGCCGTAGTAGCCGGCTTCGTAGAAGCGGCACGGCATCAGCCAGCGCGAGTTGTGGTCGGTGTGCTCGAGATCGAGCGCCCAGGCGAAGTCGACGCTGCGGTAGAGCCGCTCGAGATCCTGCTGCGGCAGATAGGGACCGCTGTAGTCGACGTTGGGGCAGCGGCGCAGCACGGTCTCGAACTTGGCCTGCTCGACGGTGGTGAACACACCGCCGAACTTGAAGATGACGCGATCCTTCAGGCGATGAGCCAGCCGCGCGATGAGATCGACGGTGGCCTCGCCGCGGATCAGGCCGTAATAGCCGACCACCCACGGCCGGCGGCCCGCTCCCGGCTTGATTGCCGTCGGGCGGGCCCGGGTGGGCGAGGGGTAGAGCTTGTTCTCCAACAGGAACCAGTCGCCGGAATACTTCTGCACGGCCGAGAAGTAGTTGCGATGGAAGCCGGGCGAGGACAGCACCAGCAGGCTGACGCGCCGCAGGCACAGTCGCTCGATCGCGCGCAGGAACGTCGGCACCAACCCGCGGCGCATCAGGATGGCGGGGATGTCCAGCACTTCGTAGGCGATCGGCGCGCGCGAGAAGGCGATCAGGCGGCCGAGCAGAGCCAGCAGGAGCTGGTCGATGTTGCGGGCATAGAAGATCGAAGCGCGTGCCAGCGTGCGGCGGTTGGCGAACAGCGCGGGCACGGCGTGCAGCAACGCGCTCAGCCGATGCCAGTACTTGAGGTCGGTCGTGAAGCCGAGCGGCACGTTGGGCCACGGCGGTTGATAATCCGTGTTGTAGCGCTCGCGGCGAAAACCGAAGACCGTGACGCTGTAGCCGAAATCCATGAACTGCTGGACGCGCTTCAACGTGCTGGCATCGGTCACGTCGGGACAGAAGAACGACAGCGCGACATCCTGTGCGGCGCGCTCCGACGCAACGTCGTCATCGCGTGTCACGTCAGCGACGACGCGGATGTCGCTCGCGTCTCTGGCTTCGATTGATCCGTGCATCCGACGGCGTCTCCCGATCGCGGTAGCCGGTAATGTCGAGGACAGTATCGCGGAGCGTGACGGCGCCATTACGTGATCAATCTGTGGCGTCGAATCTACGTGAAATCCGTGTCACAGGTTAATCACTAGCGGGGGCGTGGGGTGGGATGTTTCATGACCCTCACGATGAATGCTCCACTCGACTCTCACGTCGGCGCAAGCGCTGGCGCGTTGCGCTTCGACCGCGTGGCGATCACCTGCGTATTCGGTGATCCGCGTGATCTGAAGTCGTGGTCGGGAGCGCCGGCGAATGTCGCCAAGGAACTCGAACGGCTCGGTGTGGCCGTCGACAGTATCCGACCGTGCATGGGTCGCTTGGAGAAGCTCGGCGTCGCCGCCTGCGACATGATCGAGGGCCTCGGTCGGCCGGTCAGCACGGAACAGGTGCTGCGCGGCCGCCGGGCGCGGCGCAGGCTCGCCGCCCAGGTCGCAGAGCAGGCGAATCGGATCGGCGCACGACATGTGCTGCATACCGGGACCTTCGACTTGCCGGCCAGCGATCTCGCTGCCGGGGTCAAGCACTACCTCTACTGCGACCATAGCTGGGCGTTGACGCGGGCCCATCACATCGACGTCTGCCGCTACAACGAGCGCGCTCTGGCGGCGTTCGATCAGGCCGAGCGCGAGGCGCTGAGCGGCCTCTCCCATGTTTTTACCTTCGGCTCCTATGTCCGCGACAACCTGATCGCCCATTACGGCCTGCCGCCGGAGAAGGTCACGGCCGTCGGCTCGGGCATGGGCGCGATCGAGCCCCATGACGGGCCGAAGAACTACGACAAGCCGGCGCTTCTTTTCGTCGCGAAGCATCTGTTCAAGGCCAAGGGCGGCTTGCTGCTGCTGGAGGCCTTCGACCGGGCATATCGACAGCGTCCCGATCTTCGCCTCACCATCGTCGGCGACGAGCGCAGCCGCGCCTTCGTCGGCGAGAGGCCCGGCGTCACCTTGCATGCCCATCTGCCGTGGGAGCGGCTGCAGCAGCTCTATCGCGAATCGACGCTGCTGGTTCAGCCCATGCTGAACGACCCCTGGGGTCAGGTCTATCTCGAAGCCATGGTCTCGCGCACGGCGGTCATGGGCCTCAATCGCAATGGTCTGCCCGAGCTGGTCGATGGTGGCCGGCACGGTTTCCTTGTCGATCGCGCCGATCCGTCCGCGCTCGCCGAGGCCATTGTCAGTGCCGTCTCCGATCCGGGACGGCTCGAACGCATGGCGGCGGCGGCCCAGCGCCATGTCCTTCAGAACTACTCGTGGGGCCGCGTGGCCGAACGGATCGCCTATTCCTCCTGAAGCGTCGCGTAACCCGAGAGGTCGGCAAACATGTCAGAAAAAGTTGCGCTCATCACCGGCATAACCGGCCAGGACGGCGCCTATCTCGCCGACTTCCTGCTGGGCCGCGGATACATCGTGCACGGCATCAAACGCCGCTCGTCACTGCTCAACACCGAACGCATCGACTACCTCTACCGCGATCGCCACGATGCCGCCGCCCGGCTGTTCCTGCATTACGGCGATATGACGGATTCCACCAATCTCCTGCGCCTGCTGGGCGAGGTGAAGCCGAACGAAGTCTACAATCTCGCGGCCCAGAGCCACGTCAAGGTGAGCTTCGAGACGCCGGAATACACCGCCAACACCGATGCGCTGGGTACGCTCAGGCTGCTCGAGGCGATCCGCATCCTGCGCATGCACGACGACGTGCGCTTCTATCAGGCCTCGACGTCGGAGCTGTTCGGCAAGGTGCAGGAGACGCCGCAGCGCGAGCTGACGCCGTTCTATCCGCGCAGCCCCTATGCGGTGGCCAAGCTCTATGCCTACTGGATCACGGTCAACTACCGCGAGGCCTATGGCATGCACGCCTCGAACGGCATCCTATTCAATCACGAATCCCCGATCCGCGGCGAGACCTTCGTCACCCGCAAGATCACACGCGCGGTGGCGGCGATCGAGCGCGGCTATCAGGACTGTCTTTATCTCGGCAATCTCGATGCCAAGCGCGACTGGGGCCA
>JAEZHS010000247.1 GCA_023436825.1 Pseudomonadota bacterium
GCGGCCCCAACCCTGGGCGAGCTGCGCGCCGGCCATCAGACGGCGACCGCCGGGTTGGGGCGGTTCCAGGGCATCAGCGCCAGCAACCGCGCCATGCCGCACCAGCCGCTGATGCCCGCGAAGGCGAGGCCGGCGCCGACGAAGGCCGACAGACCGAGGAAGGCCGGCGTTACCCAAATACCGAGCACAACGCCCAGCAGCACCAGGCTGCCGGCAACGATCTGCACCTGGCGCATGATCTCGAGTGGCTGGCCCCGATCGACAGCAACCGGCAGGCCGGCCTTCTTCCAGGCGTCCAGCCCGCCCTCGAGGATATAGGCGTCGCATGCAGCGACGCCGGCCAGCCGCACAGCGTTGGCCGCCGTGCGCGCGCCGGACCGGCAATGGAAGATGATCGCCTTGCCGGCAGGCGGCTCGACGGGAACGAGGCGGGAAAGTGGATTGCTCAGGGACCCGACGACGTGCTCACGCGCGTGCTCGTCGGCCTCACGGACATCGACCAGGACGGCGCCCTGGTCAAGCAGGCTTCGGGCGCCCGCGACATCGATGGTGGGTAGAGACATGAAGGTTTCCTTTCGGCCAGGTCAGTCCCGGCAATAGAGACGGTGCAGGGTCGCGAGCAGGCTCTCGATCCGCGCATCCGCGATCCGGTACCAGAGCGTCTGGGCATCGCGCCGGAAGGCCACGATGCCTTCCTCGCGCATACGCGCGAGATGCTGCGACAGCGCCGACTGCGACAGTCCGACCTCTTCGGCCAGGGCTCCGACCGTCGCCTCACCGTCCTCCACGAGCTTGCAGAGGATGAGCAGGCGCCTGTCGTTGGCGAGCGCCGCCAGGACGGCGGCGACTTCCCCAGCTCTGGCCTCGAGGGCACGCGGATCGATACGGGCAGGGGTCTTTTTCATATTAGTAATTTCTAAATTAGTATTTACTAATATATATGTCAAGTCACCTCCTGAGGAATTCCATGACCGCCAGACCCGCCATGGAGGCCTTCTTCGACGAGCCGACGTTCACCGTTACCCATCTGGTGGGCGATCCCGCGATCGGCCGTGCCGCGATCGTCAACCCGGTGCGCGACTACGACCACAAGTCGGGCAAGGCCTCGACGGCGTCGGCCGATCGTGTTCTTGCCACGGCGCATGAGCGCGGGCTCACCGTCGACTGGATCCTCGAGACACATGCCCACGCTGACCGCAGCGCCCTATCCGCGGACGAAAACCGGCGCCAAGGTCGTGATCGGCGAGCATATCCGCGCCGCTCAGAAGATCTTCAAGGGCATCTTCAACGCCCCCGACGTAAGCGAGGATGGATGGGAGTTCGACCGGCTGGTGCGCGACGGCGAGCGGATCGCGCTGGGCAGTCTCGAGATCGAGGTCATTCATCTGCCGGGCCATACGCCCGCCGACCTCGCCTATCGCGTGGGCAATGCCGTGTTCGTGGGCGATACCATCTTCATGCCCGACTACGGTACGGCGCGCGCCGATTTCCCGGGCGGCGACGCCGACACGCTCTACCGTTCGATCCGCCGCCTGCTGCCCCTGCCCGGCGAGACGCGACTTTTCATGTGCCACGACTACAAGGCGCCCGGCCGAGACCGTTTCGCCTGGGAGAGCACAGTAGCCGAAGAGCGCACCCACAACGTCCATGTCCACGACGGCATCGACGAGGCGGCGTTCGTGGCGCTGCGCACGAAGCGCGATGCCACGATCGCGGCGCCCGTGCTGCTGCTGCCCTTGGTGCAGGTCAACATCCGTGCCGGCAACCTGCCGCCGCCCGAAAGCAATGGCGTCAGCTATCTCAAGATTCCGCTGCGAGTGATCTGAATCAAGGCGGGAGCCAGGCCGGGCTGGCAAGCAGGCGGCCATGGCGCGCAACATCCTGATCCTGAATGGCCATCCCGACGCCGCGAGCACGGGCCTGTGCCACGCCCTGGCCAGCGCCTACGAGGACGGCGCGCGCTCTGCCGACAATGTCGTACGTCGGCTCGATGTCGCCAAGCTGGAATTCGGTTTATTGCATTCAGAGGCTGCCTTCGAGAAGGACATTCCACCGCCAGCCATCATGGCGGCGCAGGAGTCGACCCGCTGGTCGAACCACCTGGTGCTGATCTTCCCGCTGTGGCTGGGCGACATGCCGGCGGTGCTGAAGGCCTTCTTCGAGCAGGCCCTGCGGCCGGGCTTCGCTTTCACCTATCGGCCAAGCGGTTTCCCGATTCGGCATCTGGCAGGACGTTCGGCGCACATCATCGTCACCATGGGCATGCCGGCCCTGGTCTATCGCTGGTACTTCCGCGCACGGGCTCAAGAACCTGAAGCGCAACGTCCTGAAGTTCGTCGGCTTCGCACCTGTGCGCGACACCCTGGTCGGTCGCATTGGCACGCGCAGCCGGGCGGCCACTTCGCGACCGACGCCAAAGCAAGCGACCGCCGTACGCCAGTCTATTCCTTCCGGTTGGCGGCGAGCCTGCAGCTCGGCCGCGACTGGCGCGGAGTTCTCCCGCGCGTATCGGCGCCGACCGAGATCCTGGTCGGCACCAACGACGAGCTGTTCAACGCCGATCAGTTCAAGCCGATGCTGGAGTCGGTCAGTCCGCGCATCGGCGTCACGATCGTGCCGGACGAAACACATCTCGGCATGATCGCCGATCCACCGGCCACGACCGCCATCGTCGCCGCTTGGCGGAAGTTGGCAGGTGCTTGACCGGCGGCTAGGGTCGCTGCCGGGAGGACATTCAATGACACGGAAGATGCTTGCCACGCTCGCCAGCGGATTGCTGCTGTTCGCCGCCGAAGCCTCGGCTCAGGCCTGGCCCAACAAGCCGATCAGGCTGATCGCGCCCTATCCGCCGGGCGGGCAGACCGACGTGGTGTCGCGCTACTTCGCCGAAAAGCTCTCGGGCGTGCTGGGCCAGCAGGTCATCGTCGAGAACAAGGCAGGTGCCCAGGGCATGGTCGGTGCCGAGCTGGCGAAGAACTCCGCGCCCGACGGCTACACCTTCGTCTACGTCAACTCCTCGATGATGTGCATCAACCCCTACGTCTACAAGAAGCTGCCCTACGACGGCTTCAAGGATTTCGTGCCGGTGACGCAGCACGGGCTGGCGCCGCTCGCCATGGTGACGCCGCCGCCGCTCGGCCTGAAGTCGGTGAAGGACTTCGTCGCCTGGGCGCGCGAGCGCAAGGGCAAGGTGAACTACGCCTCGTTCGGCAACGGCTCGTCGTCGCATATTTGGGGCGAGATGCTGAACCAGGCCGAAAAGCTCGACATGACCCACGTGCCGTACAAGGGCGCCGGGCCGGCGATCCAGGACACGCTAGCGGGCCACATCCCGATGACCATCCAGGATCTCGCCGCCAGCGGGCCGGCGATCTCCGGCGGCAAGCTGACGCCGCTTGCCGTCACCTCGACGGTGCGCTGGCCGCGCCTGCCCGACGTGCCGACCTTCGAGCAGGCCGGCTACAAGATCGATCTCGTCGGCTGGAACGGCATCCTGGCGCCGGCCGGCACGCCGAAGGAGATCGTCGAGCGCCTGAGCGCGGAAATCCGCAAGCTGGTGCAGACACCCGAAGGCAAGGAGAAGCTTCTGGACATGGGCCTGTTCGCAACGGGCACGACGCCCGCCGAGCTGACCGAGATCATGAAGACCGGCTGCGCCGCCTGGGGCGACGCGGTGAAGCGCGCGGGCGTCGAGCCGGAGTGAATCTTTGCCAGGGAACGTCATGCTCTTCTGGACCGCGAGCCTCCGGCTCGCTCATGATTCATGAGCGCGCCAGGAGGCTCACAGTCCGGAAGAGCATGAGAAGACGCACCACTGGCACTACCGGTCGCGCAGGTCCTTCAGCGCGACGGCGATCGACTCGCGCGTCGTGGTCGGTTGACGGCCGATCGCCAGGCCGAGTTGATGGAGCTGGCGGCGCAGCGTATGCACCTGGTCGAGCAGGTCGACCACGGTCTCGACCGCCTCCTCGTCGAACCCCATCTGGTCCGTCAAGTCGGCGAGAAGCTGGGCACGCGCGACGTCGACCGGCTCGAAGACCCAATCCTGTCCCTTGGCTGCGGGCCGCAACAGGCCGCGCGCCACCCAGCGCTCCACATGGACGACGGTGAGGTGGTCGTGCTCGCGCAGCAGTTCCTCGAGCGTGGTCATGTGAACTGCTCCATCGACTGCCGCGGGTCATAGGCCCGGCCCGCATCCCATTTCTCCAGGAACTCCTTAAGGGCGTCGTCCGGCTTGTCCGGCATCACGACCTTGAGCTTCACATACTGGTCGCCGTGCCGGCCCGACTTGCGGTCGAGCAGGCCGCGGCCCTTCAGCCGGAGCGACGTGCCGGTGTTGGAGCCGGCGGGCACGTTCAGCATCACCGGCCCGCCCACCGTCGGCACTCGGATGCGGCCACCCAAGACGGCCTCGGTCGGCGTCACCGGCAGCTCGACATGGATGTCGTTGTCGCGCGGCTCGAAGAAAGCGTGCGGCTCGACATGGATCTCGACGTAGGCGTCGCCCGGCGGCTTGCCCTTGGTCCCGGGCATGCCCTGCCCTTTCAGCCTGAGCGTCTGGCCGTCAGTCGTGCCCTCGGGGATATCGATGTCGAGCGTCTTGCCGTCCGGCAGGTTGACTCGCTGCTTGCCGCCGCGCGCGGCCACCAGGAACGGCACGCGCAGGCTGTAGGTCACGGGGAGGCTACCCATGTCGAAGCCCTCTGCCCCGCCGCCGCGGAAGGAAAAGCCGCGGGCACCGCTGCGGCCGCCGCGCGGGCCGAACATTTCGGAGAAGATGTCGCCCATGTCGACAAAGGCCTCCTCGCCGCC
>JAEZHS010000269.1 GCA_023436825.1 Pseudomonadota bacterium
GGCGCGCCCCACCTTTCCTGACCGCGAGAATCTATCGTTTGAGGCGGACGTGCTCGAAGACGTCGCCGCGCGCGGGCAGCTGGCGGTATACAAGCATGACGGCTTCTGGCAATGCATGGATACCTACCGCGAATTGCAGCACCTTAATGACCTTTGGGCAAGCGGACATATCCCATGGGCGAAGGTCTAAGTGGCTCGCCCGCCCCGCTGGATCCCGCGTTCTGGCGAGGGCGGCGGATATTCCTGACCGGCCACACTGGCTTCATTGGTGGCTGGATGGCGAGCGTGCTTCATCACTTCGGCGCCGAAATATATGGCTGTGCCCTTTCGCCGCCGACGAAGCCATCCTTTTTTGCTCTGGCCGGTTTGGAACATCGACTGGTCAATACCATCGCCGATGTGCGTGATCGTGCCGCGCTGAAACGCGCCTATGTAGCGGCTCAACCCGATATCGTCGTCCACCTTGCCGCACAGCCGCTGGTCAGCGTGGGCTACGCCAATCCCGTTGAGACTTTCGAAACCAATATCATGGGGACGGTCAATCTGCTCGATTGCGTGCGCGAACAAGGCTGCGAGGCAGTCGTCGTGATGACGTCGGACAAGGTCTATGACAACCCGGGTGCAGACAATCGGGAAGACGACCGGCTTGGCGCTCGTGATCCCTATGGCGGAAGCAAGGTCTGCTGTGAGATTGCCGCCGAGGTCTATGCGCGTTCGTTTCTGGACAAGGCCAAAGTACCGCTTGCGACGGTGCGCGCCGGCAACGTCATCGGCGGCGGCGACTGGGCCGCAGACCGCCTGATCCCGGATGCAGTCAGGGCCTTCCATGCGGGCCGGCCTCTGTCGGTGCGGTTCCCTGATGCCGCGCGTCCCTGGCAGCATGTGCTTGACGCTGTTCACGGCATTCTTCTTGTAGGGCAGCGAACCGCCAGCAGTCCGCCGGCGCCAGTCGCCTGGAATATCGGTCCACCGGCTGGCCGGACGATGACTGTCGGCGAGGTCGCAGCACTTGCAGCTTCGGTGTGGGGCGACGGCGCACGTGTCGCACACGACGGCCTTCAGAGCTTTCCTGAGGCCAAGACCCTTGCCCTGGATTCCCGTCGCATCCGGCACGAACTCGGCTATGTCGAGTCGTGGGACTTGCCGCATGTCATCAAGCGCACGATGAAGTGGTACCGGAAAGCCCTGGGTGGCGCCGATGCCTGGACATTGTCGCAACGCCAAATCGATGATTATTTGGCGGACGCTGCCAGGACTTGCCCTTGAAGACTCGTCGCGTGGCCGCGGCCAAACTCTTCCACAAGGTGTCCTCGTGCCGCGTCTGTAGTCACGTCATCGAGGATGTCCTCGGCTACGGCGACATGCCGCTGGCTAACGATCTCGCAGCCGACGCCGCCGCGGCCGCTGCGCAGGAACGATTCCCGCTGACCTTGGCGATCTGTCCGCAATGCAGCCTGGCCCAACTGCGCGAAACCGTCGATCCGGAGCGGCTGTTTCGCGACTACGTGTATTTGTCTTCGAATTCGCCCAGCTTCGTCGAGCACGCAGGAGCGCTCACCAAGCGACTTGTGCTGGAGCGTGGTCTTGGCGCCGCCAACCTCGTCGTTGAGATCGCGAGCAACGACGGCTACCTGCTGCAGCACTATGTCGGGGCCGGCGTGCCAGTCCTGGGCATAGAGCCTGCAAGAAACATTGCAGCCATCGCCCGCGCTCGAGGCGTCGACACGGTGAATGAGTTCTTTTCGTCGGCACTGGCACGTCGTCTCGCTGCCGACGGCAGGGGCGCCGATGTCATTCACGCCAACAACGTGCTGGCTCACGTCGCTTGCCTGACCGATGTCGTCGCGGGCATTGCCGCGCTGCTCAAGCCGGACGGCATTGCCGTCGTCGAGGTGCCATACCTGTTCGATTTCCTCGACCGACTGGAATTCGATACGGTCTATCATGAGCATCTCTGCTACTTCGCTCTGACGCCGCTGGTCCGGCTGTTCGCCGACAGCCGCCTGCAGATATGCGATGCCGAGCGTATCCCAGTGCATGGCGGTTCGCTGCGTGTGTTTGCGCGCCATGCCCAAAATGTCCCGCCGTCGCCTTCAGTCGCCGCCATATTGGCCGACGAGCAGCGCCGGGGCGTCGCCGACATCGCCACCTACCGGCGCTTTGCCGACAAGGTGCGTGCATTTGCGACGGTCTTTCGCGACTTCGTGAGGGACCTTCGGGGCAAAGGCCATTCGGTGGCCGCCTACGGCGCTTCGGCCAAGGGCGCAACGCTCGTCAACTACTGTGGCATCGGCTCCGACCTCCTGGACTTCGTCGCCGACGTCAGCGCCCTCAAACAAGGGCGAGTGATGCCGGGCGTCGGCATCCCCATTGTCGCGCCTTCGGAATTGCTGACCCGCCGCCCGGACTACGTCGTACTGCTGGCCTGGAACTTCGCCGATGAAATCGTGCGACAGCAGGCAGACTACCTGCGCGCCGGCGGTCGCTTCGTCGTGCCGGTGCCCTATCCGCACGTCATAGCTGGCGGCTCGCCATCATGATCTTCACCAAGACCGATCTTGCCGGAGTCTTCATCATCGACATCGAACGCAAGGAGGACCCGCGCGGATTCTTTGCGCGCGTCGCCTGTGTTGATGAGTTCGCTGCTCATGGCTTGTCGTTTCAGCCGGTTCAAGCCAGCATCGCATGGAACATCCGGCGCGCCACAGTGCGCGGCCTGCATTACCAGGCGCCGCCACATGCCGAGGCCAAGATCGTGCGCTGCACGGCAGGAGCGATCTACGACGTCCTGCTCGACATGCGCAAGGTGTCGTCGACCTACGGCCGTTGGATCGGCGTTGAGCTCAGTGCCGCCAACAGGCGCAGTTTGTTCGTTCCCGAGGGTATTGCACACGGCTACCAAACGTTGGTGAATGACACCGAGGTCTACTACCAGATGACAACCCGCTACCATCCGGAAGCCGCGAGGGGCGTCCGCTGGGATGATCCGATGCTCGGCATCGACTGGCCGTTTCCCACGATCGCCATCGTCTCGGACGCCGACAGGGCCCGGCCAACCTTTGCTGCGGCAACGGCCGACTAGCGTCCCGGGGGATGAAATTTTGCGAGTTCTGGTGACAGGTGCCTCCGGTTTCATCGGAAGATGGGCAGTGAAAGGCCTGGTCGACCGAGGCGCGCAAGTTCACGCCTTGTCGCTGCGGTCACATGCTTGGGCGCCGCAAGTGGTGGTGCATGAAGGAAACTTGCTGGACCCCCAATACGTCCGTCAGCTCCTGGACAATGTCAGGCCCGATACGATTCTCCACGCTGCGTGGAATGTAGAACACGGTAAGTTCTGGACCGCCCCTGAGAATGTTGATTGGGCCGGCGCAACGCTCACGCTGGCGCGGGCGGCGCTGGATTTGGGCGTCAGGCGTTTCGTCGGCGTCGGGACCTGTTTCGAGTATCGCTGGCCAGAAAACGCCAATTGCGATGAGGTTGCCACCGCGATCGATCCGACCACCCTCTACGCGGTCGCAAAGGACGCTGCGCGTCGGGTGGTGGAAGCACTGGACGGCTTGTCATTTGCCTGGGCGCGGTTGTTCTACCTGTACGGACCGTTCGAGGACGAGAGACGTCTGGTGGCGTCAGTCGCCCGCGGTCTTGCGCGCAACGAGCCCGTGTTGTTGACGCAGGGTCTGGCCGTTCGCGATTTCCTGGACGCGCGCGACGCCGGAGAGGCCCTTGCGGCTCTCGCCCTTTCCGCCGTTTGCGGCCCTGTCAACATAGCCAGCGGAGTCGGCGAAAGCATCGCCTCGATCGCCTACCGATTGGGCAGGATTTCAGGCCGATCACACCTTCTCCGCCTTGGGGCTCTTCCCGGCCGCACAGATGAACCGCCACGCATAGTTGCTGAGGTAAACCGATTGAGATCTGAAGTTGGGTTCGAGCCTACGCGGTCACTCGAACGTGGACTGGCCGACGCCTATTCGTGGTGGTGCGCTCGGACAATCACTTAAAGTCGGCACCCCAGGCTACACCTAATCAACCGGTCTCAGTCAGCCGGATGTTGTTGCCGCGAATCTGCGGTGAGACATTTCCCAGCCCGACCCGATGCGCTACCGACTGAACAGAGGTAGTCGTCCAACGCAGCTTCGACACGGGCGATCTCGTCGTTGCTGATCGAGATCTCGGACTTTGGCTCGGCGTTGAGAACGGCGTTGCGCCAAATATAGGAGTGCCCGGGTACTGCCGATAAATGCACTGCGTCGTCCGGCTCAATGGTCGGCTTGCGGTGCACAAGCTTTCCCCCTGTAGGAAGCTCGGTGGAGTCGTCGATGAGCACTTCTGCCGCACGATTTATGATTCCCGTGTCAACCTCGCGACCGAAGTAGCTCGCGTGGATGACATCAATAGTGTGTGCGAGTCGGTCCTTGCGCCTTCTCGCACCCCCCTTCTCCCTCAACCGCAGCAGCAGGCGGACCAATCCGTCGCGGTATTGACCATAGGCGTGAAAAAACGCCGCCGAGTCGTTGATAAATGCGAACAAGGGATGGGCCCGGGACGACGGTTCAAAGGACACTTCTTCGCCGAGCAAGGTATGTATCATCGGCAGACGGGCTAACTTGCCCAGCAAAGCCATCGTGGCGCAGATTGCCAACTCTTGAAACAACCCTGCTTTCGCGGCTTTGGAAGCTTTGGTTGCACGAATATAGGCGTCGGTGCGGAAGACGGCCCAGAAGAAATTCTGATAGCGACGTACGAGTTCGAATAACCGCTGCAAGGGTGTCGATTGGTCAATGCTGGGTATGAACCAATGCACGCTGTGGATGTCGAGTTGGGTTTCGCTGGCGCTATAGCGCAACACATAACCTTGGGCCGCAACGTAGTCAGGATTACGTTGAAGATAGTCGAGACACGCGTCGATCGTATGCGGAAAGCTCACGTCGTCGTCGGGCACCGTCGCGACATAGGGTGTGGTCACCAAGCGTGCAACCCTCGCGAGCTTTGTGCCCAGGTCTGTTCTCGGGTGAAAGCGACGGTACTCAGTTCGGCCGGTGCAAGCCTTCCTGAGTTCTTCGTCGATTACATCGCTTGAATCGGCCACGATGACGCGATGACAGACGGCAGAGGCCTCGAGAAACCGAAGCTGGGCCTTGGCCAAATCCGGCCGATTGTGGGTCGGCAGGATGATGGTGAGTACGGAACCTTCGACTGCGGAGTTGCCGTTCGGCGGTAGCAGACCACTCTTGAGTAGAGCGGTGACTTCGCGACTGTCTGCAACGACATCGCGATAGGAAGTCCAGCCTTTCAAGCGGCACGGGAGAATCTGCGCCCGAGCAAACAGTCTTCTCTGCACGGGATAGCTGTTGTCATGGGCGCGCAGCAAGTCGCCGTAGTCGAAGGGTCGACCCGTGGTTTCATAGAGCCGATCGGCAGCAGTGAAGTTGTTCACATAGGCTTCACGCGGATCCTCAATGATCTTGATGTGACCCGCGCCGGCGAAAATCCGCGGAAGCATCCCGTGATCGATATTGGCGTAATGCTTGCGCCTATAGCGAGCCAGTCCCGATGCCGTCGTGAACAACGGATGGATGAAGACCGAATGGATCTCAAGGCCACCTTCTATAGGCCAGAAAACCTCGCGCGGATGTTTGCCGAAATCCTGATTCTCAGCCGCGACTACTTGGGAGGTGAAGTAATGGTGCGCGTGCTCGGCGGCAAGAGTTGCTAGATTCTCCGTCGAGATCGTGATCGGACCTTCGGCGTCAAACATCGCATCGATCGCTGGAAGGAACGTCTCGGTGTTGGCAACAAGGTTTCCGCCACCGCAACACTCGTACCCTTGGTGACGATAGCTCGCCATATTCTTCAGCGAGCCGTCCGCGACGATTGAATCGACGGGAATCATGAACAGGTGGCTGGCGGCTCCTTGAGCAAAGAAGATCGAGCAGTGATCCAGCATCCCGTATAGAACATAGAAGTTACGCACCAGATGACCACTGGTCAGGATCGCCGTGAGTTCGTCCGCGACGATGGTGAACTCGACATCGCCGAGCTCTTCAAGCTTGGGAAACAACGGGTGGCTGCGTATCTGCTGCGCGCCAGCCGCGTCTGTGACGATGCTGAACACCACCGTCCCCTGAGCAGCGAGCGCGGTGAGATTGCCGGCCGACAGCATCGAGCGAATGTTGTAGCGCAGGAAGTTCCCGACATACACCTCACCCCAGACGATGCATCCCAGCATGAATATGTCGTGGTCGGGGTGCTCGGCGCGATACGCCTCGCCGCGTTTGCGGCAAGCGGCATACTCGCGTCCGCAAAAGTCGAGGAATGTCTTTACTTCGGCCTTGAGCGGCAAGTCGTACTGCTTAACCAGATGGACGAGCTCATCGAACAGACCGAGGCGCAGCAAGTTGACCCACAAGCGGTCCAGCGCTCCAACATCGACGGCTGTTCCCTCGTAGACCATCGTATTGCTGCGGATGATCTCGCTCAGTTCGGACAGCCGGATCTCGATCAGCCCGAAGCATCCGTAATGGACTTCCAACGCCAAAAGGTCGTCGGTATGGTTTAACAAGTCGCGCAGGCTCGGAGCTGCAGGTAATGTTGTTCGGCCCTCCAACCTCCTCCGGAAATCCAACCGTCTTGCCTTGAGGGGCAGCCAAAGCGTCTGAGCAAGCTTGCTCAGCCTTTCACGCAAAAAACGTTTCACCAACTAGCCTTTCAATCCTGACGTAGGGCTGCACAGACGCCTAGTACGTGTCAAGAAACGCCATCGCCTCCCTGGCCACAGTCTCGACATCGGCCTGGCTCATGTACTGGTTCACCGGCAGCGTCAGGATTCGGTCGGCCTGGCGCTCGGCCACTGGGAAATCGCCCATCTTGTGCCCGAGCGCCTTGGCGGCGGGCTGCAGATGGATCGGCACCGGATAGTGAATCGCGGTCTTGATGCCGATGCTCTTCAGGTGGGCCTGCAGTTGGTCGCGCTTGTCGATCTGGATTACGAAAGTGTGGAAGGTGTTGAACTCCTCGTTGCGGCAGGGCGGCACGTACATCCGCTCGTGATGCAGGAGCTTCTGGTAGAGCGCGGCGTTGGCCCGCCGCTTGGTGATGATGTCGGGCAGCTTGTCGAGGCGATAGTTCAGGACCGCCGCCTGCAGCGTGTCCATGCGCGAGACCATGCCCCATTCCTCGATGGTCGCCCGGTCAGCCATGCCGTGCGCGCGCAGACGGCGCATGCGCTCTGCCGCCGCCTTGTCGTTGGTGGTGACGAAGCCGCCGTCGCCGAGCGCATTCAGGTTCTTCAGCGGATGGGCGGAGAAGCAGCCGAAGTGCCCGATCGAGCCCGCGAGCTTGCCCTTGTACATCGAGCAGATCGCCTGTGCCGCGTCCTCGATCACGACGAGGCCGTGCCGGTTGGCGAGATCCATGATCTCGTCCATCTGGCAGATGCGGCCGGTGAGATGGACCGGCATGATCGCCTTGGTCCGCGGCGTGATCGCCTTGGCGACCTTCTCGGGGTCGATGTTCTGGTCGGCCAGGACATCGGCGAAGACCGGCCTGGCGCCCAGCTGGATGATGGTGGCGGTCGAGGCCACGAAGGAGTTGGGCGGCGTGATGACCTCGTCGCCCTCGCCGACGCCTGCAATCTTCATGGCCAGCAGCAGCGCATCCGTGCCCGAGTTGAGGGCGACGGCCTCGGCCGTGCCGCAATATTCGGCCAGCCGCTTCTCCAGCGCCGCGAGGTCGTCATGCGTACCGACGAAGGAGCCCTTCAGCACGACCTGCTCGAAGATGCGCTTCAGGTCCTCGAGCTGATCCCTGCCCTGGGCGGGGAGATTGACGTAGGGAATGTCATGCTTCGCCATCTCAAACCCCATAGAACTCTTCGACCGTCTGGACAGTGTATGCGAGCTGCTCCTCGGTCAGGTGCTCATGCGCCGGAAACGAGATCATCGTCGCCGCGTGGCGGTCCGTCACGGGGAAATCGCCCTTCGTGTAACCGTATTCGCGCAGGCCTTCCTGCTGGTAGAGCGGCACGGGATAGTGCACCTTCACTTCGACGCCCTGCTTCTTGCAATGGGCGACCAGCTCGTCGCGGCGCTCGGCGAAGACGATGTAGAGGTGGAAGACCAGCTTCCGGTTGTTGAAGCGCTGCGGCAGCTTGATGCCGGGAATGCCGCTCAGAGCCCGGTCGAGATAGGCAGCATTCTTGATGCGCGTGTTGGTGATGAAGTCGACCTGGTTGATTAGCCAGTTGCCGACCACCGCCTGGACCGAATCGAGTCGTGAGTTGCAGCCCATGCGGACCACGCTGTCGCGGCCGGCCAGCCCGTGATTGCGCAGCTGGCGCAGCACGGTAGCGAATTCGTCATCGTCGGTGACGATCATGCCTCCGTCGGACCAGACGTTCAGGTTCTTGAGCGGATGCAGCGAGAAGGCTCCGGAGCGGCCCCAGGTGCCCGAGTTCTTGCCGTCGATATTGCCCAGGATGCACTGGCAGGAATCCTCGACGATCGGCAGGTTGTGCTTCTTCGCGATCTCCATCAGCGCCGGCATGTCGGTCATCTGGCCGGCAAGATGGACGGGCACGATCGCCTTGGTCTTCCTGGTGATCTTCGTTTCGACCTGTCCCACGTCCATGCAGAAATTGTCGGTGCAGTCGACGAATACGGGACGCGCGAACAGCTCGCTGATGGCGCCGACCGTGGCGATGAAGGTGTTGGCCGTCGTGATCACCTCGTCACCCGGCCCGACGCCCAGCGCCTTCAGCCCGAGCTTGATCGCATCGGTGCCGGAGTTCACGCCGATCGAATGGCGGGTGCCGATCATCGCGGCGAACCTCTCCTCGAACTCGCGCACCGGCTTGCCCAGCGTGAAGTCGCCGGTGGGCACGAACTTGCGGAACAGATCGAGGATCTCCTCGATGTTCTCGGCGCTGAACTGCTTGGGCAGGTAGGACCACTGAACCTTGTAGCCGTTGGGCTGAGGCACCAGGTCGATACGCGACATGGAGGACGATCCCTATGCGTGAATTGATTCGCGGGCCGCGGCAATGCTTTGCAGCGTATCCCGTGGCGGAAACAGGCTGACATAGACGGTCTTTGATCCGACCGCCGCCGCGATGCGCTTGCGCACCTTGAACTCGTTCTCCGAGCCCACGCCCAGCAGGCATAGAAGCTTGCCGCCAGCAGCGTTCGCGACCTCGGCGAGCGGCCGCACGACCTGCGTCGTTCCCGGCATCAGCCGGCTCTGAATGTCCGGCCGGTCGTCCACCACGAAGTCGATCTTGTCGGCAATCTGGCAGACCGACACGAGCAAGCAGGACCGGGGCGCCGCGCCATAGACCAGCACCCGGAAGCCGGCAGAGCGGGCAAGTTCGACTAGGCCGCCGAGTTCGGCCTTCTGCCGCTCGATGCCGGCGGCGAACCGGCGCAGCAGGCCATTCATCGGGGCAACGTCGGGTAGCCCGAGCGCGCAGGAAACCGGCGCTGCCTTCTTCTGCGCGACGAAGGCCATCGAACCGCCGCCGAACACGTAGCTCCGCCGGTCGCACACCTCGAAGCCGAACCGTTTCAACAGGTGCTCGGCGAGTGTCCGCGTGAAGTAGTTTACGTGCTCCTCCCAGAGGATCGCCGGGCTGCCGCGCTCGAAGCTTTCCTCGACATCAGGCAACTCGAGCACCAGCAGGCCATCGTCGCGCAGCAGCGCGCGGACACCGGCGAAGAAGCCGTCAAGATCGCTGACATGCTCGACGACATGGCGCAGGAACAACGTGTCGAAAGGTCCCTGCTCGGCGACGATACGCTCCGCCTGCTTCCGATCGAGGTAGCCCGTGTAGACGTCATAGCCCTTCTTGCGGGCAATGGCGGCCGCGACGGCATTGGGCTCCAGCCCGACCACCTGCGTGTAGCCAGCGCGTCCCAGATGCTCCATCAGCGTGCCGTCGTTGCAGCCGATGTCGATCGCCTTGCCCGGGTCCTGCCGGGCGACCGCGGTGGTGATCAGATCGTCCAGGTGCCGCGGCCGCTGAAAGCCGGTCGTGTAAGTGTCCGCCTCGCTGTAGAGCAGGTCTGCGGGGATGGCCTTCACGATCTGCAGCAGGCCGCAATCCTGGCAGCTATCGAAGCCCACGGTGAAGCGCGGATCGGGATCTTGAGGGCTCTTTCTCAGGTAGTGTGAAATCGGCAGGTTATCGAGACAGAGAAGATGCGAAAGGTGGCTCCCTCCGCAGAGACGACAGCGCGGTGTTTCGCTCATCGTCCACCCAGACCCCAGCAGTTGCTCCCGGCAATATTAACGCCCACTGAGACAGCTCCCGCTTTCAATTGCCTGGTCAAACCGATTGTTCAACCAATACAACAGCTTCACTGGCCAAGGGTAGTCCTTGACAGCCGAAAACTGGGGTGTTCCGAGCCGGTCACTGCTTGGCCTTCCGGCCTCCGAGCCTCTCTGTCTCCGCCACGATGGCATTGACCAGCGCCAAGGCCTCCGCCTCCACGCCTTCCCAGTCCTCCTGCCGGTCGGCCTGGCCGTAGCGCAGTGGCGCACGAAACATCCAGCCGCGCCGCCGGCTCCAGTAGCCCAACAACCATAGCGCGAACTGCGTTACAAGCGGGCCGCCTTGTCCTTCCCGTTCCTGCTGGAGGATCGGATCGTCGTCGATGCTCAACACAACGACGCTTGAATCCTGGACGAGGTGGAGCCGGTCGGAGCCAAGCGATGCGCGATCCATGAACCGGCTGTCGACCGGATCGATCGACAGGCGGAGGGGGTGGTCGAGCGCCTTCGGGCGCAGGCAATACGGATGATAGTGGTTGCCGTGAACCAGCATTCCATGTTTGCCGACCCGCCAAGCCAGGCGCAGCGGCGGATCCATCAGCCGGCCTGAGCCGGCAAGATTGTTCGCCGGCATGTACTCGACGATCAGACGGCCGCAGTCGTCTGGCGGAACGTTGAGAACACCGTCAGCGCTCCGGAACTGGCGGTAGATGAGCGGCCGAAGATCGGTGCCGTGCATCTGGATAGCATGAGCCAGCACGGCGTCGGCGTCGGCCATCCGGGCCGCCATGGTCGTGAGGGCGCCGTCGTTCACCATCACGTCGGCGACCATGCAGCTGACGATCGCATCAGCTGCGCGGCCAGCCGCCAAACCGACATAGTGGGCACACGACATGAGGGCAAACTTGCAGTTGCGCTCGTAGTAGAAGGCCAACGACTGCTTCGAATAGGGCACTTTGTCCTGGCCGTAGCAGGCCTCCATCGATGCCTTATAGGCCATGACGTCCGGCGGATAGTGCACGACGTCGACGGTGGCGTGCTGCTCGAGACGGCGAAACAGCGGCTCGGCCCGCAGCACCGCGTCGGCCTCCACTGACGTGAAGAACGCGATATGGACCGAATGCTGCTTCGCCAGCACTGGCAGGTTGTTGGGCGAGAGGAACGAGGCACAGAGATGTTGCATGCAAAAAGCAGCAAAGCTCTCGCCCCACACCGGGACTGCGATCAGGAACGGCTGCCGGCCATCTCGCTTGCTCTCCATGGACTCGGCCAATTGGCGAGCCCAACCGTCATACGCATCGAACAGGGCGCTGATGAACCTGGCGAACGCATCGCCGGCGTCTACTTTGAGCACTGTCTCGAAGAAATCGCGCACTGCAGTCGGTGTGCCATGACGAAGCAGGGTGATCGCGGTGTGATAGCGCAGGCGGGCATGCCGAGGAGACATTCTCGACGCCTCGGTCAAGACCACCACCGCCTCATCATTGCGATTGACCCGGTCGTACAGGATAGCGAGCTGGATCGCGATCTCGGGGTCGCGGTCCAGCGCCCAGGCCCGTTCCACCTTGCCAATTGCCTCCCAAACGCGTTGGGGATCGGCTGACCATAGTGCTCCGCCTTCTTGCAGCAGGCGGGCGGCGGCGAAACGGGATACGCGCGCGCCCAGAAGGGGCAGCAGCCGGTCACGCAGGGACGGCTTGACTGCGCTGCTCATTCAAATTTCTCCGCCCTACTATGCCTTGGGTCACGGAATGCTGCCAATACCATACGCGACGACACAGGCGGCACCCAGCTACGCTCTTACCGCCTAAAGCCAAATCCCGTATACCGGTAACGGTCGAGTCATCACCTGAGCAGTTCAACGTGAAAGCCGCCCGGCCCTACGTCAGCTTCGTCTCCTACTTCCGTAACGACGGTTATACTAGCGATTTCGACCTGCGCGTCAGACGGGCAACGAGCTTTCTCGTCCGTCAGCTGCAGCGGGCGGCGATCGATTCCGAGCTCATCCTGGTCGAGTGGAATCCGCCGCCTGACCGACCGCTGATCATCGAATCCCTGGATCCGCTGCCGCAGGGCGATTGCGTGCAGGTGCGCGGCGTCATCGTCGGCCGCGAGCACCACGAGAAGTTCATCGGCTCACAGGAGTCCGGCATGAACCCCGCGGCCGCGGCCAACGTCGGGCTGCGGCGTGCCGAGGGTCGATTCGTCTCGCCCAAGGCGTCGGACACCTACCTGTCGAACGAGATCATCGCCACGATCGCGCGGCAGGACCTGCACGAGAACGCGCTGTACCGCTGCGACCGCTGCGACGTCGTGCTGAATCCGACGCTCCTGCGCAATCTCGGCGACGAGGCCCTGCTGGCGCGGCTGGAGAGCCTCGACAGCACGCGCTACAGCCACATTCCCAATCCGCCGCAATGGTACATCCGAGAGTTGCACACCAACGCCTGCGGCGACTTCCTGCTGATGAACCGCGCGATGTGGCACACCGTTCGCGGCTTCCCGCTCGACAACACCGTCCTGTCGCTCGATTGCGATTCCCTCATAATGCACGCGGCCGTCGCGCTCGGGTCGCACGAGATCTGCCTGCCGCCGGCCTGTCGCATCTTCAAGGGGCGCCACGGGCGCCTGTTCAGCAACCGCGTCAGTCACGTCTGGACGCCGTTGCAGTCCAAAGTCGACAAGGTCATGACCAGTTTCCGCTGGTGGCGGCTGCAGCAGATCGTGCGCAGCGCCTTCGACTATCCCAAGCGCAAGGTCGCCGGCGTCGAGAGCGTGCTTGCTCCGTCGATCGAGCGCAACTTCGTCAAGCCGGCCGAACAGTGGGCGCACGGCGTCCGCCCGCAGCTCAACCAGCCGGAAAACTGGGGCCTCGCGGACCAGCCGCTGGAGGAAAGGCTGCTGTGCCGGGCACGGTGGTCCGTGGCCGACGCCTCGGCGGCCGCATGAACGTCGAGCAAGCCGTCTTCCTCGTCGGTGGTCTCGGCACCCGTCTCAAGGCGCTGACCGGCGATACCGCCAAGCCCGTCCTCGGCGTCGGTGGCCGGCCCTTCCTCGATCATCTGCTGGACGAGGCGAGCCGACACGGCATCAAGCGCGCGCTGCTGCTTTGCGGCTACCGGGCCGGTGACCTTGTCGTGACCTACCAGGGCCGCTCGATCCGCGGCATGACGATAGATACGGCGATCGAATCCGAGCCTGCCGGCACCGCCGGCGCACTCGCGCTCGCGGCCCACCGGCTCGATGACTGGTTCTTTCTCGTCAACGGCGATTCGCTGTTCGACTTCAACTGGCTGGGGCTGCTGCCAGTCGACGGCGAGAGCGCGGCCGGGTGGGTGCGCATGGCGCTGGCCAGCGGCATCGCAGGCGAGCGCTACGGACGGGTCGCCGTCGATGGCCGGCGGGTGCACGACTTCATTCCGGCCGGAGCGCTCGACCGGCCGATCAATGCCGGCGTCTACCTGATGCGCAAGGACGTGCTCTCGCGCGTCGGCGCCGTGCCCTGCTCGCTCGAGCGCGACGTGCTGCCAGGGCTGGCGAGGGACGGCCTGATCGAAGGCGTGGTCGTCGAAGCGCCGTTCATCGACATCGGCACGCCGCAGGACTTCGAGCGCGCACAGCGCGTGGTGCCGCGCATCATGAAGCGGCCGGCCGCCTTCCTCGACCGTGACGGCGTGCTGAACGAGGATACGGGCTATGTGCACCACCCCGACCAGGTGCGCTGGGTCGCCGGCGCGCGCGAGGCCGTGCGCTGGCTGAACGATGCGGGCTACCTGGTCTTCATCGTCACCAACCAGGCCGGCGTCGCGCGCGGACTCTACAGCGAAGAACACATCGTCGGCTTGCACGGCTGGATGAGCGCCGAGCTGCGCCGGCACGGCGCGCACATCGATTGCTTCGAATACTGCCCCTACCATCCCGAGGGGGTGGTCGAGCGCTATCGTCTTGTCTCCGAGCTGCGCAAGCCCAGCCCAGGCATGATCAGGAAACTGCTGGCCGAGTGGCCGGTCGACGCCTCGCAATCGTTCCTGATCGGTGATCGCGAGACCGACCTCGAGGCCGCGGCGGCCGCCGGCATTCCCGGCCACCTGTTCAGCGGCGGCGATCTCCTCGATTTCGTGACGGCGCGTATCAAGCCGAGACGAAGAATCGTCGACTTCGATTGATCTCGAGGATGGCGTCTACGGCCGGCCGTGGCAGCGGCCCCAACAGGCTGGCCGCAGCGTTCTGGTCGGCCTCCAGCGGCTTCATGATTCCGGGAATCGTGGTCGATACCGCGGGGAACGACAGGCAGAAACGCAACGCTGCCTGAACAGCCGCCTCACCCGCCGATGTCGAGATCGCGGCCATCAAATCGGCCGCGCCGTCGACCCAGTTGGCGAGCTGGGCGCGCGGCCAGCGCGCACGATGATCGCCCGGCGGGAAGACGCTGTCATGGCCAACCGTGCCCGACAGGAAGCCGAAGCAAAGCGGCGTGCGGGCGATGAAGCCGATACCCAGCCGCTCGATCTCCGCCAGAAGCCCGCTCGTCAAGACGCGCACGTCCATCATGTTGAAGTTGGCCTGGATCACCGCGATGTCGCCGGCCTGCAAGGCCTGCAGGGCTTCATCCGGTCCCTTGGCCGACACGCCCCATGCGCGGATCTTGCCGCTCCGGACCAGCCCCGCCAGCACCTCGTGCACAGCCGGCGACGACACGATGTCGAGCGGCGGATTGTGAAGCTGAAGGAGGTCGAGATAGTCGGTGCCGAGCCGCACCAGGCTGCGCTCGGTCGACACCACGATTGCCGACGGCGAGAAGTCCGGCGCCTGGTCCCAGGCCTCATAACCTGCCTTGGTGGCGACGACGGCGCGCGAACGCCTGCCGCGCACCGCCCGGCCGATCAGTTCTTCGCTGTGGCCGTTGCCGTAGGCTGCCGACGTATCGAAGAAGGTGATGCCGCGCTCCAGCGCACGGTCGAGGGCGGCCAGCGACGTGCGATCGTCTGTGTCGCCGTAGGACGTCTGCTCGACGGTGCGTCCGCCGATGCCCCAGGCTCCGAAGCCGATCTCGGAAACCTGCAGGCCGGTCTTGCCGAGCGGCCGGTAACGCATCGTTCAGTAGTGGCCGGCCAGCTCGGGCGTGATGGCGGCCGACCGCGGCGAATAGAGATAGGCGCCCTTCTTGTTGCCCCACCAGACGATCTCGCGGCACCACTTCTGGAAGTCGTCGTAGGGCTTGGCGGTGCGGTCGACCTCGACCGCCAACGGCTTCTCGGCGAGCAATGCCTGTTCGCCGCCGCGTACCTTGTGCCAGTAGTCGAGCAGGTCGTAGCTCAGGCGGATCTTGAGGTTGTCCTTGGCGTACGGCTGATGGACCAGCGCATGGTTGAGCCGGATCGCCTCGTCGATGATGTCCATCGGCAGACCGGCGGCCTTGGCGCTCACCGTCTCGGCCAGAAGCTTGCCCGCTTCGGCATAGAAGGCGTCGAACTTACCCTTGGCCGTCAGCTCGACGAAGATGAACTCGTCGGCCGGCCAGTAGATGCCGAGATATTCCTTGGAGAAGACGTACTCCGCCCCGCCCTTCTGGATCGACTCGGCCTCCTTGTGGAAGAAGGCGTTGATCTCGGCGATCAACGGGAATCGCTTCGGATCGGCGGCCATGAAGGTCTCGATCATGTCGCGGTAGGAGATGCCCGAGATGCCGTGCGCCATGATCAGGGGGATCTGGAACAGCTTGTCGAAATGCAGCAGCGCCGTCATCCAGCAGAAGATGCGTGTGCGCCGCCAGTCGGCCAGCGGCATCGCCGCTGTCGCCACCACGAGGTCCTGGACCTCCGGCACATCGTCATCGAGCTCGATGCGCTCACCGTGGATGTTGATGATCTTGGACTCGACCGTGACCATGCCGTACTTGGCCTGGTAGGCGGGATCGCCCATCTCGGCGTTGGGCAGGATCGACAGATTGTTGAACTGGATGCGGTTGTGCTGGCCGTTCTCGATGAGCTGGTCGACGCCCTTGACGAACGATTCGTAGGTCTCGCCGGGCAGGCCCAGGATCAGGTCCGAATACGTCTCGACCTTGTCGCGCGTGAAGCGGCGCTGGAGCTCCATGTAGGTGTCGAGCGAGATGTTGTCGCGTTTGATCGCCTCCAGCGTCGTCATGTCGACGCTCTGCATGGAGAGAGCCACGCCCTTGTTCAGGCCGGCATCCGACAGGATCTTCTGCGTCAGATAGGCCCGCTCGGTCGCGTTCTTGGTGTTCTGCACCGACAGCGCCACCGGGAATCCGGTCTCCTGCTTCACGCCGGCGACATAGTTGGCGATGTCGACGTCGCGCTTCTGGATGCCGAAGTTGGCGTCGCAGCAGAAGATGTATTCGATCTTCTTGTCGGCGAACCAGTCGACCTCACGGTAGAGGCGCTCCTCGCCGAACTTCGTCACCTTGCCGGCTGTTGCCGAGCCCCAGTCGCAGAAGGTGCAGCGGAACGGGCAGCCGCGATTGGTCTCCCACAGGCCAATCCAGCTCTCGTTCGGGTTGGCCGCCATGATCGAGTCGAACGCGCCTTCCAGGAAGGGCGACGGAATTTCGTCGAGATCGCGCACACGATCGATGTTGGCGTTGCGCACGAAGCTGCCGCCGGCCTTGACCATGCTGACGCCCGGCAGCGTCGACCAGGCCTCGCGATCGTGGAAACTTTCCAGCAGCTTGAGGAACGTCCGCTCACCCTCGTTATGGACGGCAAGGTCGATCTGTGGATTGTCCCGCAGAAAGGCCTCGGGCTGGTCCGGTACATGCGGGCCGCCGAAGACGATGACGATCTCTGGCCGCAGCGCCTTCAAGCGGCGGGCGATCTCGAGCGAAATGCGACCATTCCAGACGTAGGTGCTGAAGCCGACCAGGTCGGCATCCTTCAGGGACTCGACGGCGTCGGCGATGCGCACGCGCTTGTAGAGCGGCGGCAGGAATTCGTAGAGGCCGGGGTCGGCCGCCATCTTCTGCACGTACGTCTGCAGCAGGGCGACCGAATAAGGCAGATAGTTCTGGCCGGAAAACGAGTTGTTGATCTGGACCAGCCCGACGCGAACGGGCGCACGGCGCTCCTTGGAGGCGTCGGCAGGCAGCGGATCTGGTCCCTGGGCGGTCGACATCGGCGTGGAGATAAGCTGCCTGTTCCCTGAACGCAATGCAATTTATGGGCGCAATCCCTTGAGATTGAAGGCCTTATTGTGGTTTGTCTCAGACGATCACGATCGGTGGGAAAATGGATTTCGCGGGCAAGAAAGTTCTAATCGCCGGGGGCGCCGGCTTCATTGGGACCAATCTTGCCCTCGCCCTTGCCAGGCGCGGCGCCCGGTTGCGGCTGACGATCCATGAAAAACCCCTGCAGGCCGCCATTCCGGGCGCCGAGGTCGTCACCCTGGACCTGCGTCAGCCCGAGCACTGCGCCCGGGCCGTCGACGGCATGGACTACGTCTTCCTCTGCGCCGCCCATACGTCGGGTGCGGCGGTCATCCGCACGACGCCACTTGTCCACATCACGCCCAACGTCCTGATCAACACGCTGATGCTCGAGGCGGCGCACCGGGCGCGCGTGGCGCGGTTCTGCTTCATTTCCAGCGGCGCCGCCTACCCGCCGACCGCCGACCGGCCGGTACGAGAGCACGAGATGTTCAGCGGCGACCCGCATGAGGTCTATTTCGCGGCCGGCTGGATGAAGCGCTATGCCGAGGTCCTCTGCCGGACCTATGCCGAGAAGATCCCCAACCCGATGCCGACGGTCGTCGTGCGACCGTCGAACGTCTACGGGCCATACGACAAATTCGACTTCGCCGTCAGCCATGTGACGGCCGCCCTCGTCCGCCGGGTCGTCGAGCGCCACAGCCCGCTCGAAGTGTGGGGCAACGGCCAGGACATTCGCGACCTCGTCTACGTCGACGATTTCATCGAGGGCATGCTGACCGCCTTCACCGCCAACCGCCCCTATCTCGCGGTCAACATCTGCGCCGGCGCCGGCCACTCGGTGCGCCAGATTCTGGAGAAGATCCTCAAGGTCGACGGCTATGACGGCGCCGACGTCCGCTACGACCCGTCGCGACCCAGCACCATCCCGGTGCGCCTGATGGACAACACCCTCGCCCGCGAACTCGGCTTCGAGGTGCGCACGCCGCTCGAGGACGGCCTGCGGCGGACGATCGAGTGGTATCGGAAGAACCAACGCTGACGCCGCCTTACACGCATCACTTCATGCTCCTCTCCCCCCTTTTGGGAGAGGTTGGGTGAGGGGGTGATGCAGGAGATAGTCTTCGTGTTCCGCCTCCTCACCTAGCCTCCCCCCTTTGGGGGCCCTTGGGGGAGAGGAACTTGAGTGGCGAGTTTGGCTCGGCGTCGAAGCTCTAAAACGGCCCGCGGAAGCGCTTGTACCCCTCGGTCATCGAACGCTCGACCGGGAGCGCGATGCCGTGCTGGTCGCCCTTCACCTGGGTCAGAATGGCGTCGACCGTCTCGTGCTGGCTGGGATAGTAGATGTCTTCCAGGCTCTTGGCGGTCGGGCACGGCGCCGGCGCCATCCCGAGCATAGTCGGCGGCTGGCGCAACAGGCCGGGATCGCGCATCACGAGCTGGCGGCAGACTTCGGCGGCGACGCCGTACTCCAGCCACGACGTGTCGGCCACGACCAGACGGCCGGTCTTGCGCACGCTGGCGGCGACCAAGCCCCAGTCGGGATGGCTGATCGAATTGAGATCGATGACCTCGGCCGAAATGCCCGCCTTGTCCTCGACATACTGCGCCGCGCGCAGCGCCTCCAGCACCATCACCGAGGTGGCGACGACGGTGACGTCGCTGCCTTTGCGCGCCACATGGCTGGTGAGCGGCACGCGGTGCTCGGACGGCGAGACCGTGAAATCGAGATTGTAGAGCAGACGATGCTCGATGCTGATCACCGGGCCGGGATGGCGGTTGATGATCGCCGGATACATGTCGAGGATCGCCTGGCTGCTCGACGGCATGACCACCGTGAGCCCCGGATAGTGCGCGAACGTCGCCTGCGGGCTTTGCGAATGCTGCGCGCCTTGCCCCCAGCTGCGGCCGACGACAATGCGGATCAGCATCGGGCAGCGCATCAGCCCGCCGAACATGTAGCGATACTTGGAGGCCAGGTTGATGATCTGGTTCATCGCCAGGAACGAGAAGTCGGCGCGGATGTGCGTGGTGATCGGATAGTCGCCGACCAGCGAAGCGCCGATCGCCACGCCTGTCATCCCCTCTTCCATCAAGGGCACATCGAATACGCGTGCAGCGCCGTACTTCTCCGCCAGTCCGGTAGTCGAACCGAAGATGCCTTTAAAGTCGTCGACGCCCTGTCCCATGATGAAGACGTTGTCGTGGTCGGCCAGTGCCGCATCCATGGTCTCGAGCAAGGCGCCGGCGTAAGACAGCACGCGCGTGCCCTGGACCGGTTTGATTGCAGCGATGCTCATCAGATGACGTCCGTCAGCAGTTCAGCGCGACCCGGCGCAGGGCTCGCCTCGGCGAAGGCGACGGCCGCTTCGATCTCGCGTTCGATGTCGGGACGCAGGGCCTCGGCCAGCTTGCTGTCGACGATCAGCGGGTCGCGCCGCTTCCAGGCATCGACGCTGTCGCTGGTGCGATAGTTGAAGTGGAAATCCTCGCCGACGCCGACATGCTCCTTGTAGCGCGAGGTGACGATTTCGAGCACGAACGGCTCGCCCGCCCGCACCTTGGCCGCGGCCTCGAGCGTGGCCCCGCGGATCGCCAGCATGTCCCAGCCCTCCTCGAGCCGGCGGCTCGCGATGCCGAACGAGGCGGCATGCTCGGTCAGGCGATAGGACTGGCGCACCGGACGATGGCTGTGCACGGCGAGTCCATTGTCCTCGCACAGGAACAGGACCGGCGCCTTCATGAGCGCCGCAAAGTTCAGGCTCTCGTGATAGACGCCCTCCTCGGTCGCGCCGTCGCCGAACACCGCCACGGCGATCTGCGAGAGGCCGCGCCGCTTGAAGCTCAGCGCCGCGCCGACCGCATGCGGGATGGTGCTCGCCACCACCGCCGAGGAGCCCATGAGGCCGACCTCGGGAGCCGCGAGATGCATGGAGCCCGCCTTGCCGCCCGAGACACCGCCCTTGCGCCCGTACAGCTCGGCGAACATGGCGTCGAGCGAGCCGCCCTTGGCGATGTAGAAGCCGTGGCTGCGGTAGGTCGCGAACACCAGGTCGTCGGGCTGCAGGCCGTCGCAGACGCCCACAGCGACGGCCTCCTGGCCGATCGACAGATGGACCGGGCTCTGGATCTTGTCGGACGGATAGAGCTCTATGATCCGTTCCTCGACCAGCCTGATCAGCAGCGCCGTCCGGAACAGCCGGCGATAGATCGCTTCATCCTTCACAG